>CAYHOD010000008.1:0-15081 GCA_964358215.1 uncultured Gammaproteobacteria bacterium
AACTAATTTAAGTGCCCAATTTAGTCCGGCTATCTATGGAAACAAAATAGTTTGGCAAGATAATAGAAACGGGAATGCGGATATTTATATGTATGATCTTTTGACTAAAAAAGAAAAACAAATTACAACTAATTTAAGTGCCCAATTTAGTCCGGCTATCTATGGAAACAAAATAGTTTGGGAGGATTATAGAAATGGCAATTTGGATATTTATATGCGGAAAATTTATACCAAAAGCAAACTAAATGGTTCTATTATTGAAGATGAAGAATAAAATATATTTCTTGAAATGTATTTTTAAAAAACAACTACTCACAAAGTAGTTGTTTTTTATTGTTAAACAATAAAAATATGTTATTCTTTAATCAGCTTATAGTTGATCAGAATTAACTTCCTACAAGCTAAAAGCTACAAGCTGATTTTATGCGCTGGATTATTAATAAACAAATTACAACTGAAGAAAAAAATCAATTTCCGCAGATTAATCCAATTATTTTGCAATTATTATTTAATAGGGGATTGAAAACTCAAGAACAAATTGATGAATTTTTATATCCAGATTATAGTCAAGATGTTCATGATCCTTTTTTGTTTTCTGAAATGAAAAAAGTGACGCAAAGAATTTTTTTAGCCATTGAAAATCAAGAATTAATTATGGTTCATGGAGATTATGACGCTGACGGAATTTGCGGATCGCTTTTATTAATTGAAACTTTGGAAAAATTAGGAGCAAAAACTGACATCTATATTCCGGATAGAGCAAAAGAGGGAAATGGATTAAAAGAAAAGGCTATTGATTATATGAATCAACAAAAAGAAACTCAAATGTCAAAACTCAAAACTCAAAACCAAAATCTAAATTTAAATTTAAATATCAAAACTAAAGAAAAAAATAAATCTTCTGTGGAAAATACAAAAACACAAGAACAAGAAATTAAAAAATCAAAAAATCAGAGAGGATTAATTATTACAGTGGATTGCGGAATTAAAAATGTAGAAGCAATAGAATACGCTAAAAAAAATAATATTGATGTAATTATTACAGACCATCATATTTTTGATGAAAATATACCAAAAGCATTTGCTATAATTCATACCAAAATTGGAAACGCTGCTTATCCTTTTAAGGATTTAGCTGGAGCCGGAGTAGCTTTTAAATTAGCCCAAGCTTTGCTTAGAGAAAAACAAAAAATGGACAATAAATTTAATTTTGAAGGATTTGAAAAATGGCTTTTAGATTTATTGGCTATTGCCACAATAGCAGACATGGTTCCTCTTTTGGGAGAAAATAAAACTTTAACTAAATATGGATTAATTGTTTTAAATAAAACTAAACGAATTGGTTTAAAAAAATTAATAGAAGTTGCCGGACTTTTACCAACAAATTTAAATGTTTTTAATGTTGGTTTTCAAATTGCTCCCCGAATTAATGCCACTGGAAGACTTACTCATGCTAATACAAGTTATCAACTTTTAAAATCTCAAAACGAAAAAGAAGCGCAAGAAATAGCCGAAGAACTTAATAAAATTAATCAAGAAAGACAAAAATTATTAGACGAAATGACCGCGCAAGCTTTAAAACAAATTGGAGAAATAACCAATGAGCAAAAAATTTTATTTGTTTTACATAAAAATTGGCCAGAAGGAATTGTGGGGTTATTGGCAGGAAAACTTTGTAAAAATTTTAATCGGCCGGCAATTGCAATGACGTTTAAAGAACAAAAAATAAACAACAAGAAAATAATAACAATAAAAGGATCGGGGCGATCAAATAATAATTTTAATTTAATTCTCGCTTTAGAAAAAATTAAAAACATTTTACTGAATTTTGGAGGTCATAAATGCGCTTGCGCTTTTAATTTTTTAGAAAATGACTTGGAAAATTTTAAAGAAAAATTAAGTAAAATAGCGAGACAAGAAATTTTAGATCAAGATTTAATTTCAACCTTAGACATTGATCAAGAAGTAAATTTATCTGAAATAAACTGGGAATTATTTGATGAATTAAAAAAATTTGAACCTTATGGAAAAGAAAATGCCAAACCAAAATTTTTAGTTAAAAATTTAAAAATAACAAATTTAGAAAAAGTGGGGCAAACCAAACAACATTTAAAATTATTTGCCGCTGACAATCAAAGAACAGTTAAAATGATTGGTTTTGGTTTCGGAGAAAAAGGAAATGAATTAAATGTCAATGATAAAATTGATGTTGTTTTTGAAATTGATATTAATGAATGGAATGGAAATAGAGAATTACAATTAAAAATTATAGACCTTGAAAAAGCGTAAAACGTAAAGTGAAAAATGACAATTAACTAAGAGTAATCCGTAATCCGTAACTCGTAATCCGTAACTTACAAAATTATTTTGGATTTTATTACTAGTTACGAGTTACTAGTTACGAGTTACTTTTAATTATTTTGAATTTTACGCTGTTATTTTTCATTTTTATAATTTCTCAATGTTAGAATGTTATTCTGTTAAAATGTTATAATGTTTTTATGTTTTACAAAACAATTGGAATAATTTTGAAACGAGAAAATTTTAGAGAAAATGATCGTTTGATAACTATTTATACGCGAAATTATGGAAAAATTGAAACAATAGCTCACGGAACAAGAAAAATAAAAAGCAAATTAGCCGGGCATTTAGAGCCGTTTACTCTGGTTGATTTAATAATTGTTAAGGGGAAAAATTTTGACAAAATAATCGGGAGCAAAACAATAAATAGTTTTTGTAATTTAAAATTTGATTTAATAAAAATTAAACAAGGAGCGCAAGTTTTAAAAACAATAGACGCAATGACAAAAGTTCATCTCAAGGATGAAAAAATTTTCAAATTATTGCGGAAAACACTAGAGATAATTGAAGAAAAAAATAATGGAGAAATAAATTTATGGCCCGATGTTTATTTTTTTATTCTTCGCTTGCTTTCTATTTTAGGATATAAACCAGAACTATATCAATGTCTGCGCTGTAAAATAAAAGTTAAGCCAAATGGAAATGTTTTTAGTTTAAAATTTGGCGGTTTGCTTTGTCAAAAATGTAAAATAATTGATTCAGATAATTTAAATATTTCCACAAACGCTATTAAAATTTTTAGGCTAATATTAGAGAAGAAAGAATTTAAAAAAATAAAAATTAATTTCAATTTATTTCAAGAAATAAAAAAAATTATTGATCTATTTTTAAAATATCACCAATAAAATAAGAATTAAGAATCAAGGAATTTGAAAAAATTTTATTTTATGTTAAAATATTAAACATGATTAAAGATAAATATTTACAAATGATAAAAAACAAAATTAATAAATTCAATCAAAATAAAAATTTGAAATTTTTTATTTTTGGTTCTTCTTTAATTAAAGAACATTTTGGCGATCTTGATTTGGGAGTAATTGGTAAAATTAAAAATAAAGATTTAATTGAATTAAAAGAAGAATTTGTTAATTCCACTCTGCCTTATTTTGTTGATATTATAAATTGCAATAAGGCGTCTGATGAATTTAAAAAAAATATTTTTAATAATAAAATTTTATGGATAACACGTTAAATTTAAAATTAAAAGAATTCAAAAAAACATTTAATTTTTGAAGTTTTAAAAAAATAAATTTATTTTAAAGGGTCTTATGAAATTTAAACCTTATTATCAATATAATAATTTTTCTCTTTTTCAAGGTAATTGTCTTAATATTTTAGCTGATATTCCAGAAAATTCAGTTGATATGATATTTGCAGATCCTCCATACTTGCTTTCAAATGGCGGTTTTACTTGTTATGCTGGACAAATGGTTAATGTTAATAAAGGTCAATGGGATGTTAGTAATGGGTTGAAAAAAGATTTTGAATTTCATCTTTCTTGGATTACGGCATGCAGGCGCGTATTAAAGCCCGAGGGTACAATTTGGATTAGTGGGACATATCATTCAATTTATCAATGCGGTTTTGCGTTGCAAGTTGCTAAATTTCACATTCTTAATGATATAGCGTGGTTTAAACCAAACGCATCTCCAAATTTATCTTGTAGATTTTTTACTGCCAGCCATGAAACTTTAATTTGGGCTCGTAAAGATAAAAATAGCAAACATAAATTTAATTATAAAGTAATGAAAGATAGTGATTGGCCGGAAGATTTTATTAAAAAACCAGGGCTTCAAATGAGAAGCGTTTGGGCTATTTATCCGCCAAGAAATGGTGAAAAAAAATTTGGCAAACATCCTACGCAAAAGCCAATTGATTTATTAATAAGAATTGTTTTAGCAAGCACTGACAAGGGCGATTTAATTATTGATCCATTTACTGGCTCGTCCACAACTGGCTTAGCCGCTTTCTTAAATAATCGCAAATTCATTGGCATTGATTTAGAAAAAAAATATTTAGACCTATCTATAAAAAGATTAAAAGATTTAGAAAAATCAAAATAACTTTATGAAAATTATAACTCGCGCAGTCGCAATAAATAATCTTAAAAAATATATTGGTAAAAATTTAAGAGCACTTGCTTTAAAATGTAAAATAACAACTTATGAAACTGGCAAACAAAATAAAGGTTGGAAAGGTTTAATTTTAGAAAGATTAGCAGGATTAGAAACAAATATTTCTAAAGCGCCGAATGGATTATCGTGGGAATTAAAGTCTGTTAGTTTTTATAAAGTTAAAGGTAAATTAATACCGAAAGAAACAATGGCAATTACAATGATTAATCAAAAAGAATTAAAAGAAACAGATTTTTTCAATAGTCATTGTTGGAATAAATTGAAAGCTATTATTTTTTGCGTTGTTAAATGGAATGGCAAAAATTCAAATGATGGGCAACTTATCAAAGTTGTTAGTTTAGATTTTAGTAAAGATGATGATTTAATTAAAGAAATAAAAGCTGATTACGATTTTATTAGAGAAAAATTAATAAAATACGGATTTGAAAATTTAACTGGTAAAGATGGCAAATGGATTCAGGCCAGAACAAAAGGTACTGGCGGAATAAATTCGCGAACTGGTGAACCTCGGCCAATTACCAGAGCTTTTTATGCTCGTAAAGAATTAGTGAAAAAAATATTTGAACTTGCAAAATAAAGTTATGAAGTTTTAACTCGACTTTGATAATTAAAAATAAAATTTGGTTAAAAAATAGCAACCCAATTTTGAGTGTTAAGTTCGGGTAATAAGTATCAAACGGGTTTTAAAAAAATAAAATTAATAGCCCGCTAAAGCGGGGTAAATAATTATTTTTTAGAATTATTTTAATTTTTTAATTTAATTTGCAAAGATTTTTGCGAATTAAAAGGGAGAAAAGATTATGAAATTTCTTTTTCAAACAAATCGTCCAAATAATGACGACAATAATAATGATTTAGAAGAAATAGAAGGAGATAAACAGTCAGTAAAGTCTTCGCAAGAAGAATGGTTAGAAGAAGATGGACAACTTTCGGTTGATGTTTATCAAACTAAGGATAATATTGTTATAAAATCAACCATTGCTGGAGTTAAACCAGAAGATATAGATATTTCCATTAACAATGATATGATTACTATCCGAGGCACCAGATATCAAGAACAAACCATTGATAAAGAAGATTTTTTTTATCAAGAATGTTATTGGGGTAATTTTTCTCGCTCTATTATTTTACCAGTTGAAGTAAAAACAGAAGAAATTTTAGCTGAATTAGAAAATGGAGTTTTAATTATTACTTTGCCAAAAGCGACAAAATCAAAAGCTATTAATATAAAAGTAAAAGCAAAATAGAATACGAATTATGAATCAAGAATCAAGAATTATGGAAATGGAAAAATTTGTCAAAATTTACTAATGAAAATAAATTTTTTTAAAAAAAAACAAAAAAAAATTAACCCTTCTATTTGGCTAAAATTAAGCATTATTTTTGGAGGGTTAATTTTGTTTTTATTTATTTTTTTTATAATTTTTGAAGGATATTATAATCAAAAAATTTATCCGGGAATAAAAATAGGGGATTTAGATTTATCTGGAAAAACTCAAAAGCAAGCAATGTTGCTTTTGAAAGAAAAAGCTGAACAAATTAATCAAAAAGGTTTAATTTTTACTTGGGAAAATAAAATTGTTAAAATTGATTTAATTACAATAGGATTAACTGATCCAGATTTGTCGCGCGATCTTTTAAAATTTGATTTAGAAAAGTTCATTAAACAAGCTTTTCAAATCGGCAGAAATTATCAAAATTTTAATTTTATTAAAGAACAATGGAACGCTTTAATTTACGGAGATCAAATAGAAATGCAGTATGATTTTAAAAAAGAAGAATTAGCCAAAATTTTAAAAGATAATTTTCATTCTTTAGAAAAACCTTCGCAAAACGCAAATTTTAAAATTGATGAAAATTATAAAATAGCGGCTATTTCAGAAGAAAAAGGTTATAGTTTTAATTATCAGCAAGCAATAGAGCAACTTGAACAAAATTTAAAATTGTTAGAAATTCAACCAATCGATTTGACTTTAATCATTGAAAGTCCTAAAATAAAAAAAGAACAAATTAAAACATTTATTCCAGTTGCCCAGGAAATTTTAAATTTATTTCCAGTTACTTTAACTTATGAAAATAAAAAATGGGAAATAAAAAAAGAAGACGGCAAAAAATGGTTTGAGTTTCAATTTAATCAATTTGAAAATCCAGAAGAAAATCAAAAAGAAATTATTGTTGGATTTAATCAAGAAAAAATAGAAAAAAAATTAAAAACAATTGAAACAGAAATAAATCAAGAATCACAAAACGCTAAATTTAAAATTGAGGATGGAAAAATTGTTGAATTTCAAATAAGTCAAAACGGGAAAAAATTAAATCTACAAAAAAGTTATCAAAAAATAAATAAAGAAATCGCTTTTAAAAAAACCAAAGAAATTGAATTAATTGTAGATAAAACAGAACCCGAAATAACCATAGAAAACGCCAATAATTTAGGCATTAAAGAAATAATTGGCATAGGGCAATCTAATTTTAAAGGAAGTCCAAAAAATCGACGACATAACATTCAAACAGGAGCGACCGCATTAAATGGTTTATTAATAAAATCAGATGAAGAATTTTCAACTGTTAGAGTTTTGGGTAAAATAAATAAAGAGACTGGATATTTGCCAGAATTAGTTATTAAAGGAAATAAAACAACTTATGAGTATGGCGGGGGATTGTGTCAAATAGGCACAACAATGTTTAGAGCAGCTTTAAATGCTGGACTACCTATTTTAGAAAGACAGCCGCATACGTATCGTGTTCAATATTATGAACCAGCTGGTATGGACGCGGCTATTTATGGCCCTCATCCGGATTTAAAATTTAAAAACGACACTAATAATTATATTTTAATTCAAACCAAAATAGAAAAAAATGATTTATTTTTTGAATTTTGGGGAGTCAAAGACGGACGAACAGTTGAAATAACAAAAAATAAAATTTATAATATTGTCAGTCCGCCAAAAAGTAAAATTATTGAAACAGAAGATTTAAAACCAGGAGAAAAAAAATGTACTGAAACCGCGCATGCCGGAGCTGACGCAGAATTTACCAGCACTGTTATTTATCCTAATAATGAGAAAAAAATCAGAACTTTTAAAAGTCATTACAAACCTTGGGGAAGTGTTTGTCTGGTGGGAAAAATAATTAGCAATTAAAAAATGCTGTTCTAAAATCTGTAGGCAAAAAAGATTAAAGAATTAAAATGGAAAAGGAGAATTAACCAATTTTAATTTTTAATAAAATTTTTTATGTCTACAGATTTTAAGGCAGCATAAATTTATTTATGCTAAAAATAGCATATTTTTTTCTTTTTGTCAATAAAAAAGCGTAAAACGAAAAGCAAAAAATGCAAAATAATATAAGATTATTTTCCCCACTTTAGTGGGTTATAAATAAAAAATTAAATTCAAATTATTAAAAATAACCAGCTAAAGCTGGGTAAATAATTCTTTTGCAAAATTTATAACTAAAAAGCTACAAGCTAAAAAGCTACAAGCTAATTTTTATGAATAAGGGAAAAATTAGTCAAATAATCGGTCCAGTTGTGGACGTAGAATTTAAAGAAGGAGAACTTCCTAAGATTTACGACGCTTTAATTGTTAATTATCAATTATCAGGAATTGAACATCGATTAGTTTTAGAAACACAACAGCACATTGGATCAAATCAAGTCAGAACATTAGCCATGTCTTCAACCGATGGTTTAATTCGAGGAATGGAAGCAGAAAATTTTATGGAACCCATTAAGGTTCCTGTCGGAGAAAAAACATTGGGCAGAATGTTTAATTTATTAGGCGAACCAATTGACGGATTAGATTCAAAAGAAATTCAAAATTTAAAATTAAAATATCCTATTCATCGCAAAGCCCCAAAATTTATTCAACAATCAACAAAGACAGAAATTTTAGAAACCGGGATTAAAGTTATTGATTTAATTTGTCCAATTATAAAAGGCGGAAAGGTTGGTTTATTTGGAGGAGCTGGTGTAGGAAAAACCGTTATTGTTATGGAATTAATTAGAAATATTGCCCAGGAGCACGGAGGCTATTCTATTTTTGCCGGCGTTGGAGAACGAACTCGCGAAGGAAATGATTTGTATCATGAAATGAAAGAATCGGGAGTTTTAAATAAAACAACTTTAGTTTTTGGACAAATGAATGAACCGCCGGGAGCTCGCGCTCGAATTGCTTTATCCGCTTTATCAATGGCTGAATATTTTAGAGATGAAAAAAATAAAGATGTTTTGCTTTTTATTGATAATATTTTTAGATTTACTCAGGCCGGATCAGAAGTGTCGGCGTTATTGGGCCGCATTCCTTCCGCGGTAGGTTATCAGCCAACTTTAGCGACCGAAATGGGAGAATTACAAGAACGAATTACTTCAACAAAAAACGGATCAATCACATCTGTTCAGGCAATTTATGTTCCAGCCGATGATTTAACCGATCCGGCTCCGGCAACAGCTTTTGCTCATCTAGATTCAACTGTTGTTCTTTCACGAGGCTTAACAGAATTGGGAATTTATCCAGCAGTAGATCCTTTAGATTCAAATTCAATTGCCTTGGATCCTCAAATTGTAGGGCAAGAACATTATGAGGTTGCCAGAGGAACGCAAAAAATTTTACAACGCTACAAAGACTTGCAAGACATTATTGCCATTCTTGGCATGGAAGAATTATCAGAAGAAGATAAAATTACAGTTACTCGCGCTCGTAAAATTCAAAAATTTTTATCTCAACCGTTTTTTGTCGCCGAGGTTTTTACAGGAACTCCGGGCAAATACGTATCTATTAAAGAAACTATTCAAAGTTTCAAAGAAATTCTTGAAGGAAAATACGATTCAATCGCAGAACAAGAATTTTATATGAAAGGAAGTATGAAAGAAACAGCTTCTTAGCTTGTAGCTTTTTAGCTTGTAGGAAATACAAAATTCAAAATATGTAGGGGCACGGTTTACCCGTGCCCAGAGGGCGACCGTAAAGGTCGCCCCTACAATACTTACATTTTAATTTGTCATTTTGATTTTTTAAGATTTCTTACTGCGTTTGAAATAACAAAATGTTATTATGTTACAATGTTAAAATGTTTCAATGTTTTTTTATGATTGATTTTGAAATTACAACTCCAGAAAAAACAATTTATAAAGATCGAATTGATTTAGCTGTAATTCCCACAAAAGATGGAGAAATTACCGTTTTACCAAATCATATTCCATTAATTAGTATTTTAGTGCCAGCAGGAGAATTAAGATTAAAAAAAGGGACAGAAGAAATTTTAATAATGATTTCGGGTGGATTTTTAGAAGTTCAAAAAGAAAATAAAATTATTATTTTAGCCGATACAGCAGAAAGAGCTGAAGATATTGATGAAATACGCGCCGAAGAAGCGCGAAAAAAAGCGGAAAAACTTTTAGAAGAAAAAAGAGAGGATGTGGAAATTGCGGATTTAAAAGCAACCTTAGCTCAATCTTTAATGCGTCTGAAAATAGTTAAAAAACACCAAACAAAAAAGAAAAGATTTTAATTTGTTTATCCTATGATTCAATCGCAGTTACAAAAATTTATTGCTTATTTGCAAAAACAAAAATATTCTGTTTTTGGACCGTTTGAAGAAGATGGAATAATAAAAATTAAACAAGTTATAAATTCTAAAAAATTTAAATTATTAGGGAAACTTTCTTTTTATTCTTTTAAAAAATTTTTCCTTCCCCAAAAAGAAATTTTGTTTAATTTTGAAAAAAATCATTTAATTAAAAATAAAGAAATTAGCAAAAAACAAGCCTTATTTGGAATGAGTATTTTTGATTTAAAAGCGTTAATTCTTTATAATAATATTTTTGAAAAAGATTTTTTTTATCAACAAAGAAGAAAAAATACTCTTGTGATCGGACAAAGTATTATGTTGTCAGATGAAAAAGTTTTTAAAAATTGGGAAGAAAAATATGAAGAAGATGTTTTAGAACATTTACGTTTTGATATTTTTTTAGGAATAACAAACCATCCCACTTCGCAAGTCTGTTGGCCATTTTTTTTAGAACACAATGAATTAAAATCTCAAAAAATAAAATATAAAATTTTTACCGGAACTATAATTGGACAAAAAATTTTAGACGAATTTGGATATAAAGATTATGAACACATTCAATTTACTGGACCGATTAAAGAAGAGGGGGTAAGTTTAGAAATGATTAAAATTAAAAATGCGATGAAAAAAAAATATAAAGCTGAAATTTGGGAAGAATTAGGAAAAAAATGCATAGAATGCGGAAAATGTTCTTTGGTTTGCCCAACTTGTTTTTGTTTTGATATTAATGATCAAATGATATTGGGAAAAAATAAAGGACAAAGAGAACAATGTTGGACAAGTTGTTTTTATCAAGAATTTTCAGAAATTGCAGGGGGGTATAAATTTTTAAATAGCGCCGCTAAAAAAATTTATAATTGGTACTATCATAAATTTGTTCGAATTCCCGAAGAATATAATCTTTCTGGATGTACTGAATGCGGTCGTTGTATAAAAGTTTGCCCAGCTGGAATTGATATAAGAAAAGTGTTAGAAAGCATAAAAACATTATAACATAATAACATTTTAACAGAACAGAAAAATTTTTATTTTTTTTATGATAAATCTTTATCAACCAAAAACAGTTATTATTAAAAATATTAAAATTCAAACTAAAGAAAATAAACTTTTTACTTTGCAATTTAAAAATAAAAAAGACCAACAAAAATTTTTTTTTACTGCTGGTCAATTTGTAGAAATAGGCATATTTGGTTTTGGCGAAGCTCCTTTTGCTATTTGTTCTTCAAGTTTAAATGAATCTGATTTTTTTCAAATTTGCGTTAGAAAAATCGGACAACTTACGGAAAAAATACATAGTTTAAAAATTGGCGATGAAATTCAAATTAGAGGACCTTATGGAAATGGTTTTCCTGAAATAAAAAATCCAATAAATTTACTTTTAATTGGCGGCGGTATAGGACTTGTTCCATTAAGATCAATAATTCAAACTATAAAACAAGATAATAAAAATAAAATTATTTTATTTTATGGAGCAAAAAATTATAATGAACTTTTATTTAAAGATGAATATAAACAATGGCAAAAATTTTTAGATTTGCGCATTATTTTAGAGAAACCAAATTTAAAATGGAAGGGTCGTGTCGGACTCATTACCGCTTTATTTAATGAAATAAATATTTTACAAGCTATGAGTCACAAACCACAAGTCTTTTTATGCGGTCCACCGATTATGTATAAATTTGTTATTCAAAAATTAAAAGAATTAAAAATTCCAAATAAAAATATTTTTTTGTCGTTAGAGCGTCGTATGCACTGTGGAATTGGGATTTGCCAACATTGCGCCATTGATTCAAAATATGTTTGTAAAGATGGCCCGGTTTTTAATTATGGAAAAATAAAAAATAGCGTTTTCGCTTTTTAATTTGTAGATAATTTTGTGAGTAATAGTACCCTTTGTTTGAAAATGCGCGAACCTTTTTTGCCTGCCCGCCAAAGCTCGAAAGGCGACGGAGGGAACAAAACTGACGCTCCGCCCCACCCTCGCTTTGGACGCCGACGGAATTTGTGATAGCGTTAGCTATCGCACCGCTTAAAAATTTTTTAGATATTCCTTAATTCTTTCACTATCTTCATTTTCTTTTTCGCCCTTAAAATATATTTCAATAAAATCAACGCCAATCATTTCTAAGGTTTGATGTTTTTTAATATAAGCATAAATAATTCTTAAATTTTTTTTCTTTAAACTTCTGCAAAAAAATCTTGCTTTAACGATATATACAAAATCTATTTTTACGATAATATTAAAATGCTTTCCAATACCGAGCGGAGATTCATTTAAAATTTTTTTAAACTCAACCAAATCTTTATCCAATGTTCTGAATTTTTTTGATAATTTTTTAAAATCTTTTTGAAATTCAGTTGTGTTTTTAAAGTTCATCTTCGTAGTTTCTAACCGAATGATCATCGTCGCGATAAAAAACGGTTTCATAACTTATTTCTTCTCCTATTTTGTGAACCCGCCAAGGAGTGTCGGAATGAGAATAATTGCTTAATTCAGAAGCGTTTTTCCATGCAAGGCGCGCTAAAACTTCATCTATGTGCTGAATTTCTTGAGCCGACAGAATTGTTAAATCGGCCGACCTTCTTGGTAAATATTTTTTTTGATCATGCTGAAAATACTTGCTTTTAATTTTTTCTATCTCGCCTTTTTCTATCATTTGATCAGTTATTTTTTTAAATTCAATCGGAGTCGGACCAAAATAATTTTTAATATATGTCGCGCCGATAATCTGTTCCTCAAATTTCTCGTAAAAATCAAAATCAATAAAATAAAGCAATTTATATATTGCTGTTTCTCCAATATTCGGACGCGCGCCTACTTTTTCTAAAAGGTATAACAAAACCTCTTTGAATTTTTCAAGATTTTTCTGCGGAACGCTTATTCTTATTTCTTGTTTTTTTTCTACTATTTTTTTAATGCCCTTTTTCACTTCTACCTTAGCGGAAGTGTCTTTGCCTTGAACAAAATCGTCAAAAACAATACCAAAAATATCCGCCAGCTTTCTTGCTTCGGTGATAGTCAGGTCCCGCTTGTCTTGTTCTATCTGAACATAAGTCGGACGGGAAACACCAATCTTGGACGCCAAAAATTCCTGCGTTAGATTGTGTTTTTTTCGCTGTTCTAAAATAAATTTATCAATCATAATTTTAATATACTTTATCTTTTGGTGGGTTTGGATCTATTGCTGGTTTGATGGTATCGCTATCTCTTATTTTGCCGTCAAGTCCATGAATTCTTACCTCTCCGCCACCAGAATTGGCGGAAAATTCTTTTGCCGCTTTCTCGGCTTCGCGCTGAGTATTAAAAATTTCGCCCGCCTTATCTGCGCCCTCTTTTTTTGCTTGCCAATTTCCATCGGCTCGCTTTGAAACATGATAGTTAGCCATAAAATTGTATTATTATCTGCACTATCATGCTATTCTATGTAAAATTATTTGTCAATGGCAATGTCAAAAAGTTATACACACCCCTAAATTTCGGCTAAAACATTAATAATTTTTTGCTCCATTATGCCGACAAGTTTTTTGTTGGCTTCAATAATTTTTTCCTGTTCTTCCGTTTCCGCGACAAGTTGTTTTTGGATTTCAAGGAGTGGGAGGGGGATTTTTGTTTTATTAGCATTTGTAATTGTATATGTTCCTACTGTACCACCAGCAGAAAATCCTTTAATTTGATTTTGCACTAAATCTGTATCAAATAAAATTTTAATAAATTTTGAATCCACCTTTTTGCTAAAATTTTTTAACCAAATAATATTTCCATCCTTAAAATAGAATTTATCTTCTTTTTTAACTAAATACACAATTCCTAAAGTTCCTACACCCGTAACCATAAGATCACCTTCTTTTGGCGCCCCATATTTTTGAGCGTATTTATTAAACATTGGTTCCGAAATAAAGAGTTCATTGTCTACAAAACCATGTTTCGCAAGTTTTACAATTTCTCTTGCACGATAAAAAGAGATACCTTCTTTTTTCCATTCCGATTGAAAAACCCTTTTGCTAGATCCAATCTCGCATACATCTCCCAACTCCACCCACTCAATGCCTTTTATTTTTCTAATCTCTTGGCCAAAATAGCGTCTCTCTCTCTCTAAATTCTCAATCACCGCTTTGGCGGCTTCAATCGCATTTTGTTTGACTTCAATCTGCTCAACAATGTCTTTTTGGGCCTCAATCGGCGGAAGCGGGATTTTGTATTTTTTTACATCTCCTTTTGTCATAAACGGCTGACCGCCTCCTCGCCTCGGGAAAGTATTATTTTTCAAAATATAAAACAAAAATTTCGGATAAAGTTTTTTTCTGTCGGGTGTAAAAGTAATCGTATTTTTTATTGCAGTAAATTTCTCATTTGGATAAAAAACTCGCCCACAATTCGCTCCAATTGCCGACAATACAACCGTCCCTATTTCATGCTCAAAGTGTTTCATTCTTCCGTCACACCCCGCGGCACTAACTCCAAGATATTCTCCGTTTTCAATATAAGTTTTTTTAGTAAGTTCGGTATTGCCCCAATCAACGACACAAATATCTTTCAATTCCACCAAAGGCCATTGTTGATTGGCAAAATTAACCGTTTCTATATATCTGTCGCCTGAAAAATTGTAATCGCCGCTTTCGGCAATTTTGTCTTTGGCAACAAGATGAGCGATTTTTACCTGCTCCGCGTTCAACCCAAACTTTTTACTATCTTTTAACGCCACTCTGTATTTCTTGATTATTTCCAAAGCTAAAGGTAAGTCGTTTTTATCAATTTCCCGCCTTTGTGCGCCGAGACCATAACCGTCATTTTGAATTTTCAAAAACAGAATCTCTTTTGTTTTTTTGGCAAGACCGTTGTCAAAAAGTAAAATACTGGTTTTTACTCCGGCATAGGGATTAAAAACTCCGGCGGGCAAGGAAACGACCGTCAAAAGCCCGTCTTCAATCAATAATTTTCGCAACGCTTTATAAGCGGTAGCGGATTGAAAAATGATGCCCTCCGGCACGATAATGCCGGCTCGGCCGTTAGGTC
>CAYHOD010000009.1:0-14665 GCA_964358215.1 uncultured Gammaproteobacteria bacterium
GATAATAATCCATTAAAATGGACGATGGATCGGAATAATATTTATTAATAATAATGGTAGGTACAGGTCGCGACCTGTCCCTACGGATCCGTTCATATAATAACAATAAAAATTTATGAAAAATTTAAAAAATAAAAATTTAATCGTAATCGTTCAAATTTTCGTATTGTTTTTTTTATTTGACGCGTCATCAATCAATGCCGAAGACACAAAACCAAAAACAATCGCCGATATTCCTAATATTTGTTGGCCACAAAAACAATGCACAGATGCAAAGGGAATATTTGTTAAGAAAGATAATGAGGGAGAAAAATGTTTTGGGTATGAAAATATTGTTTCAAAAGGACAATTGGGAGAATGCCGTATGACTCCAAAGGGCTCTACTTTAGAAGTAGTAATTCCTGGCATGGCCAAAGTTGTTAAAACTGAAACTGAAACAGTAAATATCGCTCAATATATTAAAATAATTTATCAATTTACAATCGCTCTTGCGGCGCTTTTAGCTGTAATAATGATTATGATTGGGGGAGTGAGATGGATGACTGCCATGGGCAATCAAGGGCAATTAGATTCAGCGAAAACAATGATTTTAAATAGTTTAGTTGGTCTAATTCTCGCCCTTGGTTCTTATACTATTTTATATTCCATCAACCCAGCCTTAGTCCAACTCAAAATGCCCCAAGTGGCTATGATACGACAAGAGGCGTTGAAAATAAGTCCTCCTCCTCTTCCTATTAAATTTTGTGAAAAACCCATTATAAAAACAGGAGCTTATTGTATCAGTCCAATCAAAGAACAAAATAATTGTATAGCAACAAAATGTTCTGATTTTAAGTTCATTTGTCAAATAAGAACCCCAGAAAGTTTATCCGGAACAGATAATTTGAGTAAGTTTATGAAAAGTCAAGGCGAATTTATTTATAATTCTGTTTTTGATAAATATTATTTTTGTTCTGATTTAATATTAATTCCTTTTTCATTAAAATTTGAATGCGATGGTAAAGACCAAATGAATGGAATTGATCATTGTTGGTTTTATATAGATACGGAAGTAGAATGTGGTAAACTTAAAAATAATTGGGGAAGAGATTCTATAGGTAACAAATGTCCTAAAAAACAAGACAAAACTCAAAATTGTGTAATTTTTCCAGTAGATGGATGGGAAGAAGAAATGAGATTAGATGGATACTATCTTAAAAATGCCCAATGCGCTTTTTAAAAATGACAACAGGAGCTAAAATTAATTAGCTCCTGATAATTTTTAAACTTTGGCATTTTTTCATAAAAAAGCGCCAAAGTTAATTTAAATCTAGCTATTATTACTCCAGCTAGACATTATAATCCCTTGGTTTATCTCTATCTCTTTTTTTTCTCCAAGGGAAAGAGAAAAAAACGGAGATTTAAAAATACTTCCATCATTAATCAGAAAAACAATTTGATATTGTTTTTCTGGATCTAAAGTAATTTTCTTTTGGAAGAAATTTCGAGGTCCTCCAAAAGGCATCTCAATGGATATTGTATTCCATTGAATAATTTTTTTTTGATCACCATTCTCGGTAACCAAAAAAAATCCAAATCTATTTGAGTCTGGGTCTATACCATATACTAATAGATTTAGTGTAGGATTTGGTATCTTATTTACAGATACCGTCGGCTCCTCCTCGTTGTAGTTGACATTGGTCGCAACCACAACGGGAGATTTTTTTGCCATCACTGGATTATTATTATAAAAATAATATCCTCCAGTTCCTGCAAAGGCAAGTCCTGTTGTTACAAACAGGACTATTATTGCAATTCTTTTTTTTCCTCTAGCCATTTTCTTTTCCTCCTTTTTTTGCGCTTTTTTCAAAGCGCTTTTTTATTTTTTCTACTATTTTTTTAAATCTAGATTTTGAAATCTAGATTTACATTTTTCGCCTTAGCCTTATTAGCTAAGGTTGAGGCAAGCTCTCTATTATAGAGAGTGCCATCATCGTTCGGCTTTATTTCTAAAGCCCTGTTAAAATAGGTAATTGCCTCATTATACCTATTTAAGTTAGCCAAAACAACCCCCATGTTGTTTAAAACATCGACGTCACTTGGCTTAATTTGTAATGCCCTATTATAACAAAGTATTGCTTTTTCTAACTTTTTTAAGTCAAAAAAAGCTAATCCTAAATTATACCAAGCCTCTGCGAGACTTGGATTTATTTTTAAAGCTTTTTCATACTGGTCAATGGCACCAGTATAATTGCCTATTCTATACAGGGTATTTCCTGTATTATAGGCAATAATAGCATTATTTTCTTTATTTAAATTATTATAATATAGCAGTCCTATTATAATAATAATAGCACTGCAAAGAAATAATACTTTTTTTTTCATTCTTTTCCTCCTTTTTTGCGCTAAAAAGCGCGTTTTTTATTTCTCTACTTCTTTTAAGAAGCAGATAAAAGCCAAAAGAAAAATTTTAAATTTTAAATTTTAAATGAATTTTAATTTAATAAATTTTAAAAATTAAAAAAATTTAGACATTATTTAAAAATTATAAAATTAAAAATTTACTCTAGTTTTTATCTGCTTCTTAAATATTCAATTTTTAAAGAACAATCAGAAATAATTTATATAATTCTTTTATTAATAGCTAAATCAAAAACAGGAACTGTAATTTTTCGAATTGGTTTAGATTTTATAATCATTGTTTCTATTTGTTTAGCCACCTTATCAGAAAAGAGATATTCTCCACATTTTTGACATACTTCAGCCGCAACATGTTCAAAAATATAAAACTTACCCCCTTTATCAATTTCTTGATGAATCACCATTGCTTTTTTTAATTGTCCGCCACATATTGGACAAATATTTTTTTGCATAAATTTTATTTTCTTTTCCATGGATTAATCCATTTTTGAAAATCAAGCCAATGGAGCGTAATAATATAAATTGTTTCATTATCAAAGGCTATAGAAACATAAAGAGGTCTTTTTTCTCTTACAAAATCCATTATTAGATACTTAGGAAATGGTTTTGCTTTTTCTGATTTTTCTATAATTTTCCCTTGACAAATAACTTGTATAATTTCATTATGTTTTATTTCTCTATCTCGAAGTCTTTTTATTGCGTGAACAGTCCATTTAATTTTTCCCTTTTTTATTGCTTTCAAAATTTGTTCTTTAAAATTCCGCAAAGTCATATATTAAAAGTCATATATTGTAAGGAATCCATCCTTGCAGTTCCGCTTCTTTAATTTTAATTGGCAATAATGATTTTAGTCATATGATCTATTTAAAAAAAACAAAAAGAATGCCCAATATCGCTCCTATTTGGCCTATCCAAAAAATAAACATCCAGCGAATAAGCCTTACTTCTACTTCTTTTAAATCAATTTTAGTGACTAAAAATTCTTTTTGTTCTTCTTTGTATTCCTCAAAAGATTTTTCAATAACCTTAGTTATTGCTTTTGATTCCATTTCTCCCAATGAAGTTTTTTTTAAAATGTCATAAATTTGTAAAGTATTTATTATTGCCATACAGTTTATGTTAAAAAATTAAGCTACAATAAAATGTTTTGTGTTTTATAGTTTAAATTAGTATAGCGCAAAATTATTTTTTTTACAATTTATATTTGTGTGTTTTTTGTGTACATCTTATTGATATAAAATAAGCAAAATTTGTAAAACAATTTTTCTGCCTTCGGTAGATCTGCCGAAGGCATGGTGCCGTAGGCAGAGATATTTGGATTTAGTTTAATTTGATTTTTTAATTTTGATTTTTTTAGATTTCTCCATTTCGCTCACAAAGCCTACCCCGAGCAAAGTTGAAGAGCTCGCTCCAGTCGAAATGACAATATGATTGGTTAAATAATTTTTTGCCAAAGTTTAGTGACCCGCTTATTTTTTTAAGAAAATTTTTTACTTTACTAAATTTTGATAGATTGTAATTGTGGATAATGTTTGGATAAATAAATTTTACATTTTTGTAAAAAAATAATATAAATACACAAGGTCGAAAATATTTTTTTATTATGGGTACAGACAAACCGTATCCCTACATAAAATCATAATAATGTAGGAGCGACTTTTGCAGTCGCCTAAAATAATATTAAATTTTATTTATTTAATTTATTTAAATTTTTTTATGAAAATAATTCCTTTAAATGATCGGGTGATTATCAAACCAATTCAAAAAGATGAAACAACTAAATTTGGCATTATTTTACCAGAAACAGTGGATAAAGAAAAGCCAGAACAAGGAGAAGTGATTGCTGTTGGTCCGGGAAAACTTTTAGATAACGGCCAACGAGCCTCAATGGAAGTTAAAATTGGAGATAAAGTTTTATTTACAAAATACAGCCCAAATGAAATAAAAATTGATGATCAAGAATTATTAGTTATCAATGAAAATGATATTATGGCGATTATCAAATAGCTTGTAGCTAGTAGCTTCTTAGCTTGTAGGAAAAATAAATTACAAAAACTCAAAACTCAAATGTAAAATGACAATTAACTAAGAGTAATCCGTAATCCGTAACTCGTAACTATAATTTGCCAAAGGCAAATTATTAATTTAATTACTGATTACGAGTTACGAGTTACTTTTATTTATTTTGATTTTTAATTTTTAATTTTTGCATTAATTATAATTGATTGGAAATTTGAAATTAATATTCGTTTTATATTTTGCATCTTGAATTTTTATTACTGATTACGAGTTACGGATTACTTTTATTTTTTACTTTTTAATTTTTACTTTTTAAATTTATAAAGTTTATGTCCAAACAAATTTTGTTTGACGAAAAAGCTCGTCAAAATTTATTAAGAGGAGTAAATAAATTAGCC
This sequence comes from uncultured Gammaproteobacteria bacterium, assembly GCA_964358215.1. Lineage (GTDB taxonomy): Bacteria > Patescibacteriota > Patescibacteriia > UBA2591 > PGYQ01 > PGYQ01. The sequence continues at coordinate 4,818 of CAYHOD010000009.1, forward strand.
AACGCTGTAAAAGTTACTTTAGGACCAAAGGGTCGAAATGTGGCTTTAGATAAAGGATTTGGTTCGCCAATAATCACCAATGACGGAGTGACTGTGGCAAAAGAAATAGAATTAGAAGATAAATTTGAAAATGTCGGCGCGCAGCTTCTTCAGGAAGTCGCAACCAAAACAAATGATGTTGCCGGAGACGGAACGACAACAGCGACAATTTTAGCGCAAAGTATAATTGCGGAAGGATTAAAAAATGTTACTGCCGGAACAAACCCAATGATTATTAAAAAAGGCATTGAAAAAGGAGTAATCGCGATTATTAAAGAATTAAAAGAAAAAATTTCAAAGCCCGTTTCTAATCAAGAAGAAATAGAACAAGTCGCTTCTATTTCCGCCAATGACAAAGAAATAGGCAGGGTTATTGCCGAAGCAATGGAAAAAGTTGGAAAAGACGGAGTAATTACAGTTGAAGAGGGACAATCTTTTATTATTGAAAAAGAAATTGTTGAGGGAATGCAATTTGATAAAGGTTATGTTTCTCCATATATGATTACTAACGCGGAAAAAATGCAGGCAGAATTTAACAATGCTTTCATTTTAATTACTGATAAAAAAATATCGAGCATCAGTGAAATTTTGCCTTTATTGGAGAAAATGGCTCAGGAAGGTAAAAAAGATTTAGTTATTATTGCCGATGAAGTTGATGGAGAAGCATTGGCTACTTTAGTTGTAAATAAACTTCGCGGCGCTTTTAATACTTTAGCAATTAAAGCTCCTGGTTTTGGAGATCGCCGAAAAGAAATGTTAGAAGATATTGCAATTTTAACTGACGGTAAAGTGATCTCTGAAGAAATTGGATTAAAATTAGAAAACACTGAAATTACAATGTTAGGCAAAGCAAGAAAAATTATTTCTGATAAAGAAAAAACTATTATCATAGAAGGAAATGGCAATCAAAAAACAATAAATAATCGTATAACTCAAATTAGACAAGAATTAGAAAAAGCGACTTCTGATTTTGATAAAGAAAAACTTAGAGAAAGATTGGCTAAATTAAGCGGCGGAGTCGCTGTTTTAAAAGTTGGCGCTGTGACTGAAACAGAACAAAAAGAAAAACAACACAGGGTTGAAGACGCTTTAGAAGCAACCAAAGCGGCTGTTGAAGAAGGCATTGTTGTTGGCGGCGGAGTCGCGCTTTTAAGATGCGCTTCTGTTTTAGATAACATTAAAGTAGACGGGGAAGAAAAAATCGGAATAAATATTTTAAGAAAAGCGCTTGAATCTCCTTTAAGACAAATTGCGAAAAATGCCGGAAAAGACGATTCAATAGTAATTGAAAAAGTTAAAAAATCAAAAGGCAATATTGGATACAACGCTTTAACTGATCAATATGAAGATTTAATAAAAGCCGGGATTATTGATCCGACAAAAGTTACTCGTTCTGCTTTGCAAAATGCCGCGTCTATTGCTTCTATGTTATTAACAACCGAAGTAGTAATTACCGATATTCCGGAAAAGAAAAACATTTGTGGTTCTTCTGGTCATGAAATGGCCGGAATGTCAAATGGAATGGGCAGTGGAATGGATATGGATTATTAAATTTATACAAAAAATATTAAAAATAAAAACAGCTTTAATCTTTATTAAAGCTGTTTTTTAAAACCTGACTGTAATACTCAAGAAGGATTGAATACTGTTGTAAATTTAGAAATAAAATGTCTCCATAAAATTGCATGGCCAGCGCTTCCTTTAATAATGTTAATTTATTATAATCACGCGTGGATAAAATATTAAACACTGTATTTATTTAAAAAATTTCAAAAAATTTGCTAAAGTTCAGCTTTTATTTAACATTATTGCAATACAAATTCATTAAAATTTTTAGATGTTATTATTTTATATTAAAATAAATAAGGCAAAATTTCAAGCAATTTATTCAAGATCTTAAGATCTATAGCCTGGTGACTAGTGGCTGAAACTCGCTCTTGTAGTTCAACGGATAGAACCGCGCACTTCCTAAACACGCGGATGAAGGTTCGACTCCTCCCAAGGGCACCAGAAAGCAATTTTCGTTGGTGGCGCTCGCCGTGGGGACAGGCGCGGCAAGCGCTTTATACAAATTTGACCAGTTAAATTCGAGACGACGATTTCTTAAAAAGTAGTTCGAGTCAACATTTTTGGCGAAGATTTTCAAATCTTCGCCATTATTTTTTTCGCGCGCGATTTCTGCTATTTCTTAATAATTTTTGTCTGTTATCTCTCCTGTAAGTATGTCTACTTTTCCAGTCTCCAAATCTACTGTAAAATCTCTAACTTCAACGCCAGTTTGGTCAACCACTATTTCTCCTTCATATCTTTCTAATAATTCTCTTATTAATTTACTTTGTTTGGTTACTTCTTTTTTCCCATCTGGTTGTCCCCCACACATGTAAATTTTAGTATTTTTTAATGATGATCTCCTTACCTTTAATTGTTTTTCAAATTCTTTTAATGTTTCAGCTTCATTGTCAAAAGCAGTTATGTGCGACAACAGGCCTACTTTTCTCTGTGTATCATAAGCAACTATCCCAATACAAGTACCTAATCCAGCAGTTCTTATTTTACCAATGCCTTCTCCTATACAAAAATTATTCATAAATACAAAAACCTCTCTACCCCACAAGTAAAGATGACTTTCTCTTTTCTTTTTTGCCTGGAAAAATGCTTTTTGTTCGTTATTTTTAGTAAAAAAACATATTGCAAGGAAAGCCACTCTAAAAAATCTACGAGATAGTAAGGATCTATATAATCTTCAAGATCCTCAAGATATACAGCCTTATTTGTTTTATAACCCTTTGCTTTTCTTTGTTCTTCTGAGGCTTCAATCTTGTTAGTAAAACAGAAGATGTTTGCCTCTCTTTGTTCATCTTGTCTACTAATACTTATTCCCCCGCTTTCTCTTTCGACTGTAAATCCTAATTTTTTTAGACCCCGCAAGGAAACGCTCACTTGTTGACCATCTTCTTCTATTTTTACTTCTCTATAAGTTTCTAGTATCCTCTCTCTAAGGGCGGGAGTAACTCCTTTTATTATTTCATCTATTGCCGGGTTATACGAAAATAAATAACGATACCTTTCAAGGGGTTCTATAGACCCGACCTCCTCTGGAATAATAATTTTTGTATCTTTATTTTCTAATTGATCACTCATATTATTTTAATGTGAATTACAAAACTATTTGAAATTTAAAATTAGTCAAAGTAAAAACAAGCCTAAATTTATAATTTTGCTAAAAATATAGAAATTTTAACCAATTCTTCTTTCTGATTCTTCTTTCTTATTATATTCTTATGAGTTTCGTAATTTAAGGACAAAACCCAATTAGTTGTTATATTTTACAATACAAATTCATTAAAATTTTTAGATGTAATAATTTTAAATTCGCTATTTTTATAACTTTTCCAAAGAGTTGGCTGTTTTGTTTTTTAATTATTCTTTCATACATAAAATTTAATATAATTTAGTGATTATATTCCCCATATTATATCAATTTTAGGGATTTATCAAATCCAAAAATTTATTCTGGTTTTGGCGTATGTTCAAATGTTAAAACCCAGTTAGTTTTTTTCTTTTTTTCTTCCAATTCTTTTTTTACTTGAGGATAATTTTCAAAATTTTTTCCAAAAGGATCCATAATTCCTTTTTTTATTTCCCATAAAGCATTATTATTAATTTCTTCTTTAGAAAAAGTTTTTTCACAATTAGAAATAAAATGCCTAATTAAAATTGCGTGATCAGTGCTTCCTTCAATATAATAATATTCTCTCTCTCTCTTAATAAGCACAAAACATCTTACAACCCGTTGAAATTGTATTCCTTCTGGAATAGGTAAAATAATACAATTTTCTTTGGAAATATTATATTTTTCTAAAATTTCTTTTCGCGTTGATCCAATGGCTTCTTTATTAGCCTCTATATATTTTTTATCATGAATTTCTATATGAATTGGGGATTGCGGTTGTACTTTTTTTCTTTCAAATTTTGGGGTTTCCACATTTTTAATATTCAATTTTTCTTTTAATTGTTCCATATATTTATTTAAAATAAATCCATACTTAAATATTTTCCTCCATTATCTGGCAGTAAAATAACAATAAATCCTTTTTTAATGTCTTTTATTTTTTGCAAAGCGATAAACATTGCCATTTCAACTAAAAACTATTTTGAGTTTATTTCTAAAAACCCGGTCAATATTAATTTTATTGCTTCATTTTGGGTTAAACCTCTCATTCTTAAATAAGTTAATTGTTCTTCTGCTATTCTGCCAATTGACGCTTCATGAGTAAGTTGGGCGTTTTTATTTTCACAAATTAATTTTGGCGCAAGTGAAATTTTAGAATTTTTATCAACCAATAATCCCTGACAATCTAAATGACCTTTTACAATATTTTTGGCGATAATTTCGCTTACAGCGCTAATGTCGCTTTTTTCTTTTCCAACTAATCTTAATTTTACAATTCCCTGCGAATTTTCTCCTTCTAAAATTAAAGTGTCTTGTATTTTTATTTTAGAATTAATAGCGTTGACTAAAAAATTTATATTGGAAGAGGAATTTTTTTTACTATAAATCGTTGTTTTTAAAATAAGATTTTCTGGCGGAAGCAAATTTTTATAAGTATAAACCAATTTTGAATCTTTCTCTAAAATAAATTCGTAATCCGGGCTTACAAAATCTTTCTCTCCCCATTGATGAAAATGAAAATATTCCAAACAAGCCCCTTGCTTTAAAATCATTTTTCCCTTGGCTTTATGTGTGCCGCATAAATTATTTTCAGCGGCATTACAAGTGACATTCGCTTTAATTTTCAATCCTTTTTCAATAACAAGCAAATTGGTTAAATCCTGAAAAATTTTTTTAGAAGCAATGGTAACGCAAGTTGTCAAAGGAAAGGATACTTGCTTTTTAACCCAAACAAAATATCCTTCCTTTGGTTTATCTTGAAATAAAGATTTTACCCATTCAAATTTTTGCCATGCTTCGTGAATAGGTAAAACAATAACTCCATCGGCGCTTAAAATGTTTTTTATTTTATGGTCTATTTGCCAGAAATTGACATTTTTTACATTTTTCATAACCGTATTTTTTAATGGTTCTTAAAACTTTTTTATAATCTTTGTCTTTGCAAATAATTTCTCCATTTAACATTACATTAGTAATTTTTGGTTTTAAAAATTGTAAAATAGTTCCGGAATGAGTAATTAATAAAATTGAAACGCCTTTGGCAATCAATTCTTTTTTTATTATTTTTACAACTTTTTCCAATTTTTTAATATCTAATCCAGAATCAATCTCGTCAAAAATAACTACTTTTGGATTTAAAGAAACTATTTGCAAAAGTTCGGATAATTTTTTTTCTCCGCCTGAAAATTCTAAATTTATTTCTCTTTCCAAAAATTGCGGTTTCAAATCCATTTTTTTGCTTTCAAATTTTATTTTTGAAATTTTTTCTAATAATTGAGAAATTTTTACTCCTTTTATGGTTGGAGGCGATTGCCAAGTTAAAGCGATTCCTAATCGCGCTCTTTTCTCAGGAGAAAATTTTGTAATTTCTTTTCCTTCAAAAAAAATTCCCCCTTTAATTATTTTATATTTTGGATTTCCTAAAATTATTTGCGCCAAAGTGCTTTTTCCGCTGGCATTCGGACCCAAAAGCGCTTGAACTTCATTTGACTTTATTTGAAAATCAATACCGTTTAATATTTTTTTCTTGTCGTATAAATTTTTTAATGTTAATAACATTTTTTTATCTTGTTTCATTGAAAATATTTTTAAAAGTTTTTAATACTTGTTTTAACTCTTCTTGATTTGCGGCAAAAGTTGAAAGTTTAAAATTTTTAGTAAGTCCGGGTTTTATACCCCAAATATTATTTTTCTTTAATTCTTGATAAAGAAAAAATCGTCCTCGTTTGTCTTTTTGAGAAATTTCAAATAATTTTTCTGATTCAAAAAACATTAAATCGTGTTGATGCGGCTTTTCACCTAATTGTTTTAATCCTAATTTTTCCATTTCTTTTGAAAACCATTGAGCTTTTTCAATTTGTTCCGGCCATTTTTGAATTCTTTCATTTACAGAAGAAAAAGAAGCCATAAGAGTCATTAGCGCTGTTCCGCGAGCTGTGCAACCAAGCGCTTCTATTTCTTTTTTGGGGAAATATTGCGATTTTTTCATTAAAATATTTTCCCATTTTTTTTGCATTCCAATAAAACCAATCGGACCTGAGCTTGCCATTGATTTATGTCCGCTGGCAATAATAAAATCAGCGCCAATTTCTTTCATATTTAAAGGCATTCTTCCAATCGCGTAAGCAGTGTTCAATAAAAATGGAATTTGATATTTTTTTGCAATGCTTGCTAATTTTTTTGCGTCTGGCAAGTTTCCATAATTTCCATCAGGCCAAGTGAGTAAAAGTAAAACAATATTACCGTCCTTTTCTTTAATTTCTTTTATCGCGTCTTCATATTTATTTACATCAATTTTAAATTCTGGATATCCAGAATTTTCTATTTCTTTTATTTTTAATCCAACTCTTTCTGCCGCGACATAAGTTGTGTAATGAGAATTTTTGTCAATAATTATAAAATCTCCTGGTTTGGCAATTGCGCGCATTACCATAAATTTTCCTTCTCTCGCGCCATTAGTTAAACAAACCGCGTCTGCTCCTATAAATTCAGGCAATATTTGATGAACAAAATCATAAATTGGCGGATTTTTAATTTCATCTAGTTTGCCTTGGCAAAAATCACAGACTGAAAATCCGTCTCCCCATTCAATCAAAGCCTGACGAGCCTCGTCTGTCAAAATTCCTCCAGCTTGAAGAGGATCAATATTGATCATTTTTTTTGTTTCTCGTTTTAAATTAACAAATTTTTGAAATTTATTTTCCATAGAAAATTTTGTGAATATAAAAAACTACAATTCAATCGCTGGTATAAATTTTTTCTTTTCATTAAAATCTTTTGTTAATAAATAATATTGTTTTATTCCTATTGATTGAGCGGTTTTATATAATTTTTTTATATCAAATTCTGTTCCTTTTATTTTTACTTCAATGGCTGTTTGTTTAACAATAAAATCAATTTCCCCGCCACTTCTTTTTTGATAATAATTAATTTTTCCATAATTCCTTAAATTAAGAAATATAGAATTTTCAAATAATGCTCCATCTGAAATTTTCGCAAAATTATTTAAAAGTCCATTATCACACAAATATACTTTTCTGCTCCCGCTTATTTCTCTGTCAACATTTCTTGAAAACGGCTTAATAAAATAAACAAAATATGTCGCTTCAAGAAATGATAAAAACGAATAAACTGTTTCTCTTGAAACGCTGATTTCCGACGCTAACTTGCTTATTTCAAGTTTTGAACCAACTCTTTGCATTAAAAGCAAAATAATGTCTCTGAATGCTTTTATTTCTTTAAAATTAGCCAATATCCTTGCATCTTTTTCAAAATAAGATTTAAATATATCGTTTAATCGCAACTTTTTATCTATTTTGTTCTTACTTAATACAACGTTAGGAAAACCACCAAATTCAATGTATTCATCATAGTCTTTTTTTAATTTTTCATAACTAATTTTATTTTTGTTTTTATCTTTCTGACTAAAATTTTTATGAAATTGCTTTGCTTTATTTTTAAACACAAGAAATTCTTCAAAATCAAGCGGAAAAATTTCAAAAACAAATTTTCGTCCAGCTAAACTTTCTGGAAAAAAATTTTTTAAATAAAAACTGCTTGAGCCAGTAAGAAAAAATTTAATATTGTAATGGTCGTAAAGATATTTTACTGCTCCGATAGCTTGCGGAGCCGCCTGAATTTCATCAAGAAAAATATAAGATTTTTTCTTAGAATCAATGCCTTCTTTTGCTAAATTTAAAAGAATATTATTATAATCTTTTTCCTCAAAAATTTTCTGTTCAATCGGATTCTCCATATCTAAAAATATCTTGTTCTTGCTTTTTATGTATTCAAAAAGCATTCTATATAAAGTAGTTTTGCCAGTTCTTCTCATTCCAGTTAAAATAATAATCTCTTTTGATTTTATTTGTTTTTTTATTTGGTTTAAAATTTTTCTTGGATAATTCATATTATTTTCATCTTACATTTTTGCCGTAAAAATGTCAACTGGCGTTAGACAATCTATTTATTAGATAATTTGACTATTTTATTTACTTTGCGCAAATTTTTCTGCCTACGGCAGATCTCCCGAAGGGAGATAATTTTTAAATAATTCAATTTAGCTCGCTATAAGCTAAAAGCTAATTGGAGATGGGGATGGGAATTGAACCCATGTGAAAGGTTTTGCAGACCTTTGCCTAACCACTCGGCCACCCCACCAAAAATAAAATTTCATTTTTATCAATATATTTTCTTTTTATTATTTCTTTTTGTTGTCCCGTTTTTAGATATTTTTCTTGTTTCATCGCTTCGCTTCTCGAATTATATTGATGATATTCAAGTAATTTCCATGGGATATAACTTTTTGTGGATTTTACTTTTCCTAAATTGTGTAATTTAAATCTTTTTTCTACATTATTTGTGCTGCCAATATAAATATCATTATTTTTAAAACTTTTTAATATATAAACAAAGTATTTCATATTGTTGTAATTGTTTCATCTCCCTTCGGGAGATCTCCCGAAGGGAGACAGACCTTTGCCTAACCACTCGGCCACCTCACCAATATTTACTTTGATATTTACGAAATGAAGAAATTTGTTAATTTTTGCAGCGTGACTGTCTGAGCGAGTGATAACGAGTGAGTTCCGCAGCAAAAAAATTAACAAATTTCTGAATTTTGTTGTATTTCGTACATATTAAGATTATTTATAAATTTCAGGATAAATTAATTTTCTTATGTCTTTTACATTTTCTAATATCATTGCTATTCGTTCAACGCCAAAACCTAAATTTAACACTGGATACCAAATTTTGTATTTTGCCAAAGAAACAGGCGAATAAAAACCAAGATTGGCAATTTCTAAATCTTTTCCTTGAAAATCAACAAAAACTTCCAAATCCATTCCCGGAGCGTAATATTTGCTAGTTGTTTTCTTTTGAATAATTTTAACTTTTTTAAATCCCAAGTCAGTAATAATTTTTTCTGTTAAATCTTTCCCATCTTCTAAGGTAATATCTTCTGCCATTATTACAATTGACGCTGATGTGCTTTCGTAAAGATGATTGGCATCTTGCTTTTGCTCTTTGCGATAACGTTTGCCAATTGAAAAAAGTTTGATTGGCAGCTCACTATTTCTTTGCATTACAGAAAGCAATGGAAACCACGATGCCGTCATATGCGATCTTAAAGTAAGATTTGTCGGTATTTTTTCAAGACTTCTTAATTCCGGAAAAACATTTTGAATTATTTGAGTCGCTTGATTTTCTTTTATTTTCAATCTTTTAACCATTTCTTCAACAAAATCATCTCCTTCAATTTCTCCTTTTTTATAATCCCGAAATAGTTTTTTTATACTTTCAAAATTGTCAAAATCAGGAATAATTTTTTTTATTTCTATTTTTTTCTCTTCTGAAATGCCAAGTTCTTTTCTTGAAAGACCAGCCAAATAAAAAACTCTGTCTAAAATCAAAGGCGCTTCAGGGCCGTATTGTTTATAAATTTCTTGTTCAGGAATAATTGATGTTAACTCGGTTTCCGCAAATCCATAGGATAAAAATATTTTTCTGAAAACATTGTTTAATTCATGCAAGGGATGTTTTTTTCCAAAAGATTTTTCCCAATAAATTGACCTGCCGTTAACTTTTAATAGTTTAGCGGTTTCAAGCCATGTTTTTTCAAAATCTTTCTCTGCTT
>CAYHOD010000010.1:0-14112 GCA_964358215.1 uncultured Gammaproteobacteria bacterium
TTTTCTCCCTACGGGAGATCTGCCGTAGGCAGAGAATTTTACGCTGTTATTTTTCATTTTGCATTTTGAATTTTTAAGATCCTCGACTTCGTTCGGGATGATGCAGTTAATTTTTATTGTATTATACAAGTTTGTTTTAAAAAATTTAAAGTTTTTTTATTCATTAACTCGCCTTCAATGTGTTTTTTAAAATCTTGAGTTTGAATTTGATTTTGAATATTTTTGTCAATTGAATAAAGTTTTAACAAAGTATTGATTTCATCTATTATTTCTGATTCAGAAATTTCTATTGTTTCTTGTTCGGCAATTTTTTGAATAACTAAAATAGCCTTAACTCTTTTTATTGCCAATGGATGAAAATTTTTTTTTAAATCTTGTTCTGTTGTTTTAATATGACTCAAATAATCTTCTATTTTCATTCCATTGCGCAGAATTTCTAACTCAAGTTCTGAAAACATTTTATCTATTTCTAAGTCAGTTAACTTGTCTGAAATATCTTCAAAACTTGATTGATTGATAATTTGTTCCATTAATTCATTTTCTAGTTTTTCATCTATTTTTAAAGCCTCTTCATTTTTTACATTTTCTTCAAGCTGTTTTGTTAAATCTTCTAAGGTTTTAAATTCTCCAAAGTTTTTTGCAAATTCGTCGTTTAATTCTGGAATATCTATTTGATAAATTGAATTTATTTTAATTTTAAAATTCACTATTCTATTAGCCAAATTTTTATTATAATAATCTTTTGGTATTTTTAATTCAAATTCTTTGATTGCGCCTTCTTTTAAACCAATTAAATTTTCACTAAATCCGGGAATAAAATAAGGTTCACCAATAATTATTGAATGATTTTTTATTTGACCATCTTCAATAGGAATTTTATTTTCAAACATTTCAATATTAATATTTGTTTTATCTCCTTTTTTCGCTTCTCTTTTTATTAAAATTTCTTTAGCCTTTGATTTTTGTAAATGTTTTAATGATTCATCGATTTGTTTTGGCTTAATGATTATTTCCGGTTTTTTAATTTTTATATTTTTGTAATCTGGCAATTTAACTTTTGGTAAAACATCAACAATCACTTTGTAAACAACCGGCTGACCCGGAACTAAAAGTTGTATGTCAATTTTAGGAGGACCAATAATTTTTAATTTTTCTTTAGTTACTATTTTGAAATAACTTTGACTAATTATTTCATCCAGCGCTTCTTGATAAATATCCATTTCGCCAACTTCTCTTTTGATCATTTCATAAGGAACTTTGCCAGATCTAAATCCTGGAATTTTTATTCTTTGAGAAATTCTTTTAGCGGCTCTATTTAAATAAGGAGCCATTTCTTCAAGATTGACTTCGCAAAGTAATTCTAATTGTCCAATGACTGGCGGATTTATTTTTTTAATTTCTTTTAACATATGAAAAAAATTTTAATAGGAAATAAAATAGCTGAAAAAATTAAAAAAGAATTAAAACAAACCATCGCTAAATCTAAAATTAAACCCGGCATAGCGATTATTTTAGTTGGTCAAAATCGAGCTTCAAAAATTTATGTAAAAATAAAAAAAAGAGCGTGTGAAGAAATTGGAATACATTTTGAATTATATTCCTTTAAACAGATAAAAAAACAAAAAATATCTAATTTAGAAAAACAAATTATCAATTTAATTAAAAAACTTAATGAACGTCAAAATATTCATGGAATTTTAGTGCAATTGCCATTACCTCAAAAGTTCAATGTAAATAAAATTATCAAAACAATTAATCCTAAAAAAGATGTTGATGGATTTCATCCTCAAAATATAAAAAAAATATTATCTAATCAAAAAGCGATTATCCCCCCGGTTTTTAAAGCAATAATCAAATTTTTAGAAATTATTCCTTTATCTATTTTAAAACAGAAAAAAAATAAAGTTTTAATTATTGGTAAAAATAAAATTTTTATTGAGCCTTTAAAATATTTATTAGAAAAATTAGGATTCAATGCAAATGTTTATTTTTACACAAAAAATAAAGAGCAAGAATTAAAAAAAATATCCAAACAAGCGGACATTTTAATTGTTGCTCTTGGAAAACCAAAATTTATTACAGCTCAAATGATTAAAAAGGACAGTATTATTATTGATGTCGGATATAATTTTATAAAAAACAAAAGTATCGGGGATGTTGATTTTAAAAATGTTTCTAAAAAAGCTAAATTTATCACTCCTGTTCCTGGCGGAATTGGTCCTTTAACAGTCGCTTTTCTTTTACAAAATTGCTATGGATTCAATGCAATATAATATTTTGAAGCATTATTTACAAACCATGCCTGATAATTTTGCCAAAAATTATAATTTCCATTATAAACATGCGGTGTATAACGATAAAGACAAGCGGTAGCTCGATTAGAAAGAATAACTTCCATTGGTTCTTTGTTTGCGTTAGAAAGAATAATTTTATCTCCAACTTTATATGTGTCAGGACCTAATCCATTGTTAAAATTATTTTGAAACCACCAAGACGCATAAGCGATTTGATTGCCAATACCGCCTAATTCTGCTTGAGATTTTGCTTGATTAAAACTATATGTACAATTTGCCATACTATCATTATATCCATAGCCCAAAAGCCAAGCATGGCGAAATTGATTTGGCATACTATTTAAATTTATAGCGCTAGATTCTTTTTGAATGATTGTTAAAATAACTTGAGGATTAATTTGATGTTCTTTGGCTTCTAAGTAAATTGCTTCTGAAATTTTTTTCCCAGCATTTTTTTGAGGAATTTTTATTGAACTATTTTTTCCTCCTTGATAACAAAAAGGAACTTCTTCTTCCGATGGAACAATGTAATTTGCCAGATAGCTTTTATTTATTTCTAAAAAATTTTGAATTTCAGCAAGAGTCATTGAATTATAATTTGTAAAATCAGAATCAGAAATTAATTCATTTGGATTAAAAGCGGCGGCTTTTTGTTCAATAGGAAGTTCATTGCTTATTAAAAATTGTTCTGTATTTAAATCGTATTTTATTTCTAACATCCCCTGAAAACGATTATTGGCATTTTCAATTGACTTAGAAAAATCAACATAATTTGTAATTTCTAATATTCCTTCGGAATTTTTTTTTGGATAAATTTTTAAATAATTATCTGTGTTAATAATATTTTGACCATTGATGTTTAAAAAATATTTTTTAGTTTGATTATCAAAACCAATTTCAGTTTCATTTCCACTCATTTGATTTATTAATAAATAATCATTCTGATTTTTAATTTTGTAACCTTCGTTTGAAATTATTTTAATTGTTTGTTTTTTATTTTCTAATTTAATTTTGGAAGACAAACTAATTTTAACATTTGATTGCGGAGGTAAAATTTCAGATTTAATAGGAATTCCCTTAACATTAATAGAGATTGCTATTACTCCTTTGCCTTCAACCAAAGTTAAATTATTAGCAACTAATCTAAATTTTTCAATATATTTTTTTGATTCAGAAATATTTGGGCTATGAAGAATAAATTTAAAAGTTCCAATTTCTCCCGGCTTGACTTTTTTTTCTTGCATTTTTGTTGATTGATAAAAATACGGCCAAGATGAATGAGTAAAAACGCTTTGTCTTTCTCCCGGACCAGTTGTGTTTAAGGCAAGATAATTGGCGCCATTATTATACCATGTTGCTTGTCCAATATTTTTAAATGTAACTTCAAAAGAAACATCTTTATTTGCGTCAAGTTCTATATTAGAAAAATTTTGTTTTACTAAAATAGCCTGATAAAGCGGTTTTTTTTCAATTGCCTGAACATTAAAAACAGGCAATAAAAAAATAACAATAGAAAAAAAAGAAATTAATATTATTTTTTGTTTTAAAAAAGACTTCATATAAATGTGCACGGGTCGAACCCGTGTATGTTCTAAAATATTTAAAAATTATCTCCCTTCGGGAGATCCCTGCCTGCCGAAGGCATGGTGCCGTAGGCAGAAAAATTTACAAATACCATAAAGGCGCAAATTTTACTAAAGTAGAATTAATTTTAATTTCATCATAATAATTTTTAGTTAAAACCAGGGCTTTTTCTGGTTTATATTCCTTAATAAAATTTCTAAATCCTCTGGAAATTTTTGGAGAATTAAATAAAGAATATTTTACTTCAATAGGAATCATTTGTTTTGATTTTTGTAAAATAAAATCTATCTCAGCTCTTCCCGAAGTACGCCAATATTTTACTAAATATAAATCTTCTTCTTTTTCTTTTAATTTAAGTTGGCAAAAAATTGTATTTTCTACAATAGCCCCAAGATCTGATCTAGAAATTATATTGTCATCTAACATGCTGCTGATATAATTTCTTAAACCAATATCAATAAAATAAATCTTTGGATTCTTTTTTAATTCCGAAATTTTATTAGTAAAAAATGGGGTTAAAAAAGAAATAATATATGTTTCTTCTAAAATCGATAAATAACGTTTTAGTTCTTTAAAATAAATTTGAGTATCTTGAGAAAGATTATTATAATTTATTATATTTCCAATTTGGGCAGATAAAATAGAGACTAAAATTTTAAATTTTGAATAATCAGTAATTTTTAAAAGTTCAACTATATCTTTGGTAATATAGGTATTATAAATATTTTTAAGTATAACTTTTTTAGTTTCTCTATCGTAAGATTTTACTACTTCTGGATAACCGCCATAAATTATATATTCTTGAAAAAGTTTTTCAAAATCCGATTCAAAAATATCCTTTTTTGCAAAAGAGAAATTTTTATTGTGTATAATAAAATTATTAATGTGCGTTGTTTTTTCTTTATAAACATTATAAAGCTGTTCTGATTTTATTTTAACAAATTCTTCAAAATTTAATTGCCAAAGATAAAAAGAAAAAACTCTTCCTACTAAAAATTTATCAGTTTTATCAGTAAGTTCCAATGAAGATGATCCAGTAATAATAAATTTTATATTTTCAAAAATATCATACAGCATTTTTAAAATTTGTCCGCTATTTTTTAGATACTGAAATTCATCTATAAAAAAATACAATTTTTCATTATTTTTATTTCCAATAAAACTTTTTATATATTCTTTTGGGTCTAAAGAAAATTTGTCTAAAATATCTCTTTCTTCAAAAGTAATAAAAATAATATTTTTTTCTTTTACATTTTTTTCTGATATAAGCCAATCTTTAAGTATTTTTAGAATAGTGGTTTTACCAGATTGACGAGGACCTTTTATAATAAAAATTTCTTTTCTATCTATCCATTTTTTTAATTTTTCTAAAATAGATCTATAAAAATATTGATTTGTTTGAATATTTTTCATAACAATGCGATATTTATTAAAATATTTTTAATATTAATCGTATTATTATAAAAAGTCAATTTTTATTAGCGCAGACATTATATCAAATCTATAAAAAACACTTCTATTTTTTTAAATACCCCAAATATTGACTTGCGATAATAAACATTGCGTGACTCCAAGCCAAAGGATAAACACCCATTCTAAAATCAGAAAAAATTTGTTCAGGTAAATAATTTTCAAATTTATCTATTCTATCTAAAACCCAATTATAATATTTCTCCGCTTTTTTTTTATCTCCTTTAATACTCCAATATATTGATATCCAAAAATTTAATAAAGGCCAAACTCCGCCGCCTTCCTGAGCAGAACCCTCGCTGTCATAATAATCATATTCAAAACGATGAACGCCATAATTGATGACAATTTTTTCTTCTATTTTTTTAATTGTATTAATTATTTTTTCATCATTTGCTTTATAAATTTCAAATGGCCAGACTAAACCAAGCAAAGAGGCGTCAATATTTAAATCGCTTATTTTTCCATGATTTCGATAAAAATATTTATTTCTTTTATCATAAGATTCTTGAATTTCAGAAAGCATTTGCATCGCTGTTTTTTCCCAAATTTTAGTCGGAATAATTTTATTAGCCAATAAAAGTCCTTTTGCGCAAGCAGCCAAAGTGTAAGTATGATTATTTTCTATCCTTGTGGATGTTTGTCGTCTATTTTCTTCCCAAACATCAACTGTGTTTGGAATAAAAAATTTTCCTCCCCAATTAGAACATAATCCATCAGATAATCTTTGAATTAAATCTTTAAATTTTAAAGCAAGTTTTAAATTATTTTTATAATGAAAATAAATAGCCCAAAGAACAGTTCCCATTTGATCGGCTTGAAACGCATTTCCCATGCTTCCAAATCTACCATTGGTAGCATAATTGGCGTATAAACATTTATATTTTTTAAAATCCTGAGGTCTATTATCAAGCCAGTTAAAAAATGGCTTTTGAATAGGAATTTTTAAAATATCAGCCGCAACACAAATAAAAGCCGCGTCTCTTGGCCAAACCCAACGATAATTTGCCGCTTCCCTGGAATAATAAGGTTTATCTATATTGGCCGCTACAATCGCTCCATTTTCTAATGCAACATCTTTAATAACTTTTTTTGAAAGCGCTATTAATTTTTTTATTTTTTTATGCACAAAAAATAAGATTGCAAATTGTAAAGAATTGCAAATTGCAAATGGTAATTGATTTTAATATCAAATTTCTAATCTAATAAATGAGTAACCTGTAACGAGTAACCCGTAACCAGTAATTAATTTATAATCCCGCAAAGCGGGATTGTACTCGTTACTCGTTACGAGTTACTGGTTACATTATTTATGAATAATATTTTTTTTCAAAATCTACAAGGCTACAAGCTAAAAAGCTATAAGTTAATTTTCGTCTGACTGCAAGTAATGGCAATAGCTAAAGCGTCAGCGGCATCGTCTGGTTTTGGAATTTCTTTTAAATTTAATATAAGTTTAATCATTTTTTGAATTTGTTGTTTTGAAGCGCGTCCATATGTTGTAATAGCTTGTTTCACTTGAAGCGGAGTGAATTCAAAAAAAGGAACTTTTGCTTGTTTAATTGTTAATAGAATAACGCCTCTTGCCTCTCCGACCATTAATGCTGTTTTTGCGTTTTTGGCAAAAAATAATTTTTCTACCCCAATTTTTTCAGGATTATATTTTTTTATAATTTTTCTTAATTCTTGATAAATTTTTTCTAAACGTTCAATGGCCGAAAACTTTGAACTCGTGTTTATACATCCATAAGCAATCAAATTTATTCCTTGTTTTGTTTCATTTATAATTCCATAACCAGTGATAGCAAGACCAGGATCAATGCCAAGAATAATCATAAAATAAGCAAAATTTGTTTCACAAATTTTGTAATTTTTCTGCCTACGGCACCATGCCTTCGGCAGGCAGGGATCTCCCGAAGGGAGATAATTTTTAAATAATTTTTAATGATTTAATTTTCTAAATATTTAATAAATATTCACTTTCCGATACAAGGATGTTTTTAAGGGACGGCCTCTTTTTTTAAAAATCAAATCAAGGAATAATGACAATTTACTATATTATTCCCTATATTTCCTAACTCTTTGGATGTAGAAACAACTAAACCGCGAATATTTTTCGCGTGTGAAATTTGTATCCATTTTATCAAAGCGCTTACTCTACTATAATCAATTGTTGAAGATAATTTTATTTCAACAGGATAAATCATTTTGCCAGTTTCAATCAAAAGATCTACTTCTAATCCATCCGCGCTGCGATAATAATAAAGCGAGCATGGGTCTGCGAAAGCTGAAAATCGTTTATAAAATTGAATAACGCACGCTGTTTCAAATAAAGCTCCGGCCATTGGACCAGAAAGCGCGTGCTCTTCATTTTGCAAACCAACAAGGTATGAAACAATACCAGTATCAATAAAATAACATTTTGGAGCTTTAATAATTCTTTTGCCAAAATTTTTATAATATGGCATTAAAAAAAATATAAGGCCGCTTGCCTCCATAAGAGTAAGCCATGATTTAATAGTTGGAACAGAAACTCCAACATCTCGCGACAAAGTAGAACAATTAAGTTCTTGCGCTGTGCGACTGGCTAAAAGTTTTACAAATCTTTCAAAATCGTGCAAATTTGATTGTTTTATATATCCGCGAACATCTCTGTTTATGTAAGTTTGTAAATAACTGGAAAACCATAGCTTGCGGGACATTTTACTATTAAGGACTATTTCAGGGTATCCGCCTTGTAAAATCCATTTGCCATACGGTATAATTTTGTTTGGAAATTTTTTTGTTTGAAAAAGTTCGTTTATAAATTCATCTGCTTTGTTTAAATGAACCCGCGTATTTTTTTGCTCTTCTTCCAGGGAAAAAGGGAATAAATGCAAAATAGCAATACGGCCAGCCAAGGTTTCGCTAATTCCTTTCATTAAAGTCCATTGTTGAGAACCAGTTAAAATCCATTGACCTGGTTTTTTATCATTTTCAATACGAGCTTTTATATATGATAAAAGTTCTGGCGCATTTTGAATTTCGTCAATAATTACTGGTGGTGAATATTTTTCTAAAAAACCGCGTGGATCTTCAATTGCCATCGATTTTACATCTATTTCATCAAGAAGAACATAATTATATCTTTTGAAAAAATTTTTTGCCAAAGTAGTTTTTCCCGATCTTCTTGGCCCGCCAATAAAAACAGCAGGGAAAGATTTTACAGCTTCTTTTAAAGTTTTTTCAATTAAACGTTTTATATACATATCTACCATTTTAAAGTATAACTTTAAAATGTCAAGAGTTTGTACAAAATGCAAAAATCAATTTTTAAACATTTATGATCAATATTCACTTTTAGATACTATTAATATTTACAATTTACAATTTGAAATTTGAAATTTGAAATTTGAAATTAGTTAGCGCGCCTGGTAGGATTCAAACCCACGACCTTGTGGTCCGAAGCCACACGCTCTATTCGCTGAGCTACAGGCGCAAAAAATATTCTAATATTTTACACAGCAGCATTGTAATATTAGCTCATTAAAATTCCGGATTTTCCATGTATATTTTAGCTATTTCTTTAGAAATAAGACCACCTTGATATAAGCGTTTTAAATCTTGATCCAAACTAATCATTTGATCCTTGGCGCTGGTTTGAATAACTGTTTTAATTTGAGCAATTTTATTTTCTCTAATTAAATTTGCCACCGCCGGCGTGTTAATTAAAATTTCTCTAGCGGCTATTTGTTTTTTATTATCAAGCGTTGGCAAAAGACGTTGTGAAATAACTGCGGCTAAAACCATTGATAATTGAGCGCGAATTTGTCCTTGTTGATGCGGTGGAAATATATCAATAATTCTATCAACAGTTTGAGCCGCGTTATAAGTGTGCAAAGTTCCTAAAACCAAATGTCCTGTTTCAGCCAATGTTATTGTGGCTGCAATAGTTTCCAGATCTCTCATTTCTCCGATCATAATAACATCAGGATCTTGTCTTAATGTGTGTTTTAATGCGGTATGAAAACTTAACATATCGCTGCCTAATTGTCTTTGTCTTACAATGCTTTTTTTTGATTCAAATAAAAATTCAATTGGATCTTCCAAAGTAATAATATTACAAACTCGTTCCTGATTAATTGAATCAACCATTGCCGCTAAAGTGGTAGATTTTCCGCAACCAGTTGGTCCTGTAACTAAAACTAATCCTTTTGAAAATCGAGTTAATTCATAAGCTATCGGAGGCAGTGAAATATCTTCCATTGTTGGAATTTTTGAAGGAATTACTCTGGCCGCCAAACTAATATTATTTTTTTCAAAATGTAAATTAACCCTAAAGCGCCCGATATCTTTTACTTCGTAAGAAATATCTAATTCGCGATTTTTGATAATTTTTTCTTTTTGACTTAGAGATAAAAAAGAAAAAATTAAATTTTCTATTTCTTTTTTATCTAAAATAACCTGTTCTTTTACTCTTTTTAAATTCCCATTAATTCTTAAAATGGGATGCTGCCCCACCATTAAATGAAGATCAGACGCATTATTATCGCAAGCGATTTGAAATAAATTATTTATATGCATAAAAAAAGGAAAAAGTAAAAATTTAAAAAAATTTAAAAATAAAAATAAAATCTCAAATCCAAATTAAACTAAATCTAAATATCAAAATCCAAATGACAAATAAAATTTCAAATCCCAAATCCCAAAATTAAAAATTATTTTTTTGATATTTGATATTGCGATTTGAAATTTATTTTGATATTTGATATTGGGATTTTGGATTTATTTGCTATTTAGCAAATAAATATTTAGATTTATAATTTTACATTTTTGCTTTGCATTTTTATTATTTTCTTTTCATCATTCTCTTATGCGACAAATTAATTCTTCCTTGCTCGTCAATTCCAATAATTTCAACAGAAATAATATCTCCAACATTAACCACATCCTCAACTTTTGCGACTCTGAAAGGAGCTAATTCTGAAATGTGCACCAATCCTTCTTGCTTTGGCAAGATTTCAACAAAAGCGCCAAAATTTAAAATTCGCGTTACTTTTCCTTTAAAAACTTCTCCGACTTTGGGCTCATAAGTCAAAGATTTAACCCATTTTACCGCTTTTTCTATTGATTCTTTATCCGAAGAAGCAATAAATATTGTGCCATCGTCTTCAATATCAATGGTCGCTCCTGTTTCTTTAATAATTTCATTAATAACTTTGCCGCCAGAACCAATGACATCTCTAATTTTATCCGGATTGATTTTAAAACTAATAACGCGAGGAGCGTAAGGAGAAAGATCTGAACGAGAAGAATTAATATTATTATTCATTACTTCTAAAATTTTTAATCGCGCCTCTAATGCTTGCGCAAAAGTTTTTTCAATTATTTCTTGAGTTAATCCATGAGTTTTTGTATCCATTTGAATGGCTGTTATTCCGTCTTTTGTTCCCGCAATTTTAAAATCCATTCCGCCTTTTCCATCTTCTAAATCTTGCAAGTCTGTAATTATTTTATATTTTTTTATTTCTTTATTTTCTTCTTCTGACGCCATGCCCATTGCAATTCCGGCAACCGCTTTTTTTATTGGAATTCCTGCGTCCATTAAAGCTAAAGAAGCCCCGCAAACAGATCCCATTGAAGAAGAACCATTTGAACCTAAAACTTCCGAAACTATTCTAATTGTGTAAGGAAATTCTTCTTTGTTTGGAATAACCGGCAATAAAGCTTTTTCAGCCAAAGCGCCATGGCCAATATCCCGGCGACCCGGACCTCTTAATGGAGAAATTTCTCCAACTGAAAAAGGAGGAAAATTATAATGAAGCATAAATCTTTTTCTTGCTTCTTGTTCCATTGTGTCTATAAATTGTTCCGCGCCGGGCGATCCCAAAGTGACTACAGCAAGAATTTCCGTTTGACCTCTTCTAAATAATCCAGAACCATGAGTAAAAGGAAGCAAACCTGTTTTTGCTTCAAGCGGTCTGATGTCTGTTAATTTTCGACCGTCAACTCTTTTTTCTTTTTCTAAAATAATTTTTGAAATTTCTTTTTCAATTATTTTTAGCATCATTTCCATCGCTTTTAATCTTTTTTCTTTGCTAATTTCTTGATTTTCTAATTCTTTGTCAAATTTTTCCTTTAAAAAACAAATTGTTTCTTTGCGGCCTTCTTTATTATTAATTTTTTGATCAAAAAGATTTTTTTCTAATTCTTTATTTAAAAATTTTTGTATTTTTTCTTTTAATTCTTGTTTTTCTATTTTTTTTTCTTCATTCTCTTTTAAAATTTCTAAATTTTTTGGCTTGCCTATTTTTTTTTGAATTTTTTGAATTAAATTGTTAATTTTAGAAATATGTTTTTGGCTAAATTCAATGCCTGAAATAATTTGTTCTTCTTTAACTTCTTCGGCGTCTCCTTCTAACATTGTCACTTTATTATTATTTCCGGCAACAACTAAATCTAAACAACTTTTTTCTCTCTCTTCGTAAGTTGGATTAATAATCCATTTATTATCAATCATTCCTAATCGTATTCCAGCAATTGGACCGTTCCAAGGAATATCTGAAACACAAAGGGCGATTGAAGCGGCAATTAAAGAAAGAACATCAGGGTCATTGATTTTATCAAAAGAAAGTATTGTTAAAACAATTTGCACGTCATTTTTCATTTGATCGTCAAAAAGAGGTCTGATTGCGCGATCAATTAAACGCGAAGATAAAATAGCTTCATCGGAAGCGCGACCTTCTCTTTTAATAAATCTCGAGCCTTTCATTTTTCCGGCAGCGTAAAATTTTTCTTCAAAGTCAACCACAAGCGGGAAAAAATCAATTCCTTCTCTTGTGTTTTTTGACATCACCGTTGTTGCCAAAATCACTGTTCCGCCACACTGAACAGTACAACTTCCATTAGCTTGATTGGCAAATTCATTAATTTTAATAATTAAATTTCTTTCACCAATTTCTAACTCAAATTTTTGAATTAAATCAGCATTTTTTTCTTCAAACATAAAAAGCATTCTAATATTATAACATTATAATATTTAGAATAATATAAATATAAAAATAGATAAAAGTAACGAGTAACCAATCACGAGTAACGAGTACAATTTGCCGAAGGCAAATAACAAAAATATAAAAGAATAAATCCAAATAACAAATAAATTCAAAATGCAAATATCTCTGCCTACGGTACCGTGCCTACGGCAGGCAGGGATCTACCGAAGGCAGAAAAATGCAAAATTACAATTCAAAATTTAATATTTGAATTTATTTAATTTATCACATCTCTTAATAAAAGTCAAAAATTTGCGCAAGATGGGGGCATCGGCAATTTCCCGCAATAAAGTGAACAACTTAAATGTTTTTTGTTTTTATATTTTTATGTTAAAATATTTTTATGTCTAAACAAATTAAACAATCTTATTTTATTATTATTTTGTTTTTATTTTTAATTTTTCCTATTTTTGTTTTATCTGAAAACAATGAACAAATTAATAAATCACCAATTACTCAAGAACAAAATAAAAGTGAAGAAATTTTAACAATAGAACAACAAATAAAAGATAGGGCGGATAAAATAAAAGAATTAGAAAAACAAAACGAAGTTTATAAAAGAAATATTGAAATAAAAAAAATGCAGCAAATCACATTAAATGGCGAATTAGATATATTGGGCACTAAAATTGACGTTGTTAATAACGCGCTTGAAAGAACCGGATTAAAGATTAAACAAGTTAATCTTGAAATTCAAGACGCAGAATTAAAAATTTTAAGGCAAGGAGCAAAAATAGAAGATCAAAAAGAGAAAGTGGCGGAATTTATAAGGATAATTAATTATTTAGATCAAAAAAGTCCTTTAGAGATTTTAATTGTAAATGATTCAATATCAGATTATTTCAATCAGGTGAAATTTGTCAAAACTTTAGAATATCAAATGCAAGGCATTTTAGACAAGCTTCAAATAACCAAACAAATATCAGAACAAGAGAAAAAAAATCTTGAAGATCAAGAATTAAAATTAGAAAATTTAAAAAAAGAACACAAAGAAACGCGAATGGATTTAGAAGAACAAGAAACAATAAAAGAGGTTTTTCTAAAAGAAACGAAAAATTCTGAATCAAAATTTCAAGCGTTACTTTTGGCAGTTAAAAAAGAACAAGAACAAGCTAACGCGGAAATTGTAAGTTTAGAAAAAGAGCTTAGAGAAAAATTAAAAAAAGAATTAGCAAAAGAAAAAGAAACAATTTTTATTTGGCCTGTTCCAAAAAATATTATTACAGCTAAATTTCACGACCCTACTTATCTTTTTAAAAAATATTTTGAACATAATGCTGTAGACATTCGCGCCAAACAAGGAAGTTCAATTGTCGCAGCAGCCTCTGGTTATATTGGCAGAGCCAAGAATGCTGGCATGGGATATAGTTATATATTAATTATTCACAATAATGGATTTTCTACTGTTTATGGGCATGTTTCAAAAATTTATGTTAAAGACGGAGATCGTGTAGATCAAGGGCAAATTATCGGGATTACCGGAGGAATGCCCGGAACCCCGGGAGCTGGTAAATTTTCCACTGGTCCGCATTTGCATTTCGAAATTTATCTTAATGGCAACGTAGTTGATCCAGAAAAATATTTACCTTAAGAAATATATTGTGCATATCAGGGTTGTTTTTTTAAAAAAATTTGATAAGCTGAAAGTAACTTGTAGTATCGGAAAATGGTTTTGTTAAAAACCAAAGAGCAAAAACCAAATATCAAAGAAAAAATTTTAAATTTTAAATTTT
>CAYHOD010000011.1:0-13986 GCA_964358215.1 uncultured Gammaproteobacteria bacterium
GTCGATTTTACTGTAGAAGTAGAAAGAAGTCTTAGGGTTCTTGATGGCGGAGCTGTTATTTTTGATGGAGTCGCCGGAGTAGAACCGCAATCTGAAACTGTTTGGCATCAAGCCGATAAATATCACGTGCCTCGTCTTGCTTTTATCAATAAAATGGATCGAATGGGAGCTGATTTTTATGCAGATTTAAAATCAATTCATGAAAGATTAAATCCTAACGCTCATCCAATTCAATTGCCAATTGGCGCAGAAGAAAATTTTAAAGGCGTTATAGATTTACTAAAACAAAAAGCCATTGTTTTTACAGATAAAATGGGAAAAGAAATGGAAGAACAAGAAATTCCAGAAGAAATGAAAGAAAAAGTAAAAGAATATCGCAGTAAATTAATTGAGGCAATTGTTGAAAATGATGACAATTTAATGAATCAATTTTTAGAAGGGAAAGAAATTTTAATAGAAGATTTAAAAAAAGTTTTAAGACAAGCTGTAATTGCAAATAAAATAATTCCAGTTCTTTGCGGTTCGGCTTTAAAAAATAAGGGTGTGCAACTTTTATTAGACGCGGTTGTTGATTATTTACCCTCTCCGATTGAGCTTCCTCCTTTGGAAGGAGAAAATTTAAAAACAAAAAAAAAGGAAATAAGAAAAGCCGATGAAAAAGAATTTTTATCAGCGATAGCGTTTAAAATTGCAACAGACCCATTTATTGGAACGCTCTGTTTTGTCAGAGTTTATTCCGGAGTAATTAAAGCCGGATCTTATGTTTTTAACGCAAGCAAAGAAAAAAAAGAAAGAATCGGACGCATTGTTAGAATGCACGCTAATCATAGAGAAGAAATTTCTGAAATTTCCACTGGCGATATTGCCGCAGTGGTTGGATTAAAAGAAACAACAACCGGGAATACTTTATCTGATATTGATCATCCAATTGTTTTAGAATCAATAGTTTTTCCAGAGCCGGTCATTTCAATTGCCATTGAACCAAAAACAAAACAAGATCAAGAAAAAATGGGGATTGCTTTAGCAAAATTATCTGCCGAAGATCCAACTTTTAGAATTAAAACCGATGAAGAAACCAAACAAATAATTATTTCCGGAATGGGAGAATTGCATTTAGAAATTATTGTTGATCGAATGAAAAGAGAATTTAATGTTGAAGCAAATATCGGAGCTCCTCAAGTGGCTTACAAAGAAACAGTTACAAAAGAAGCTGTTGGAGAAGGAAAATATATTCATCAATCCGGCGGACGCGGACAATATGGACATTGTTGGCTGAGAATTGAACCGCAAGAAAGAGGCAAAGGATTTGAATTTATCAATGAACTTAAAGGAGGCGCTATCCCCAGAGAATATGTTCCAGCAATTGAAAAAGGAATAAAAGAATGTAAAGAAACCGGAATTTTAGCCGGTTATCCTATGGTTGATTTTAAAGTAGCGGTTTACGATGGCTCTTTTCATGAAGTTGATTCTTCAGAAATAGCCTTTAAAATAGCGGCTAATCGCGGTTTACAAATTGCCGCTAAAGCGGCTGGATTAATTCTTTTGGAGCCAATTATGAAAATAGAAGTGGTTGTTCCGGAAGATTTTGTAGGAGAAATTATTGGAGATTTAAGTTCTAAAAGAGGTCAAATTTTACAGATGAATGATAGAATAAATATGAAAGTTATTGACGCCGAAGTTCCTTTAGCAAGCATGTTTGGTTATGTCACAAATTTACGTTCTATAAGTCAGGGACGAGCTAGTTATTCAATGGAATTTTCTCATTATTCTCCAGTTCCGCAAAATGTAACGGATGAAATTATTGGAAAGAAAGCGTAAAAAAAGAATTGCAAATTTATTTATATTTATTTGCCGATTATGGAAAATTTAATTGAATCGCATAAATTAGAATTTGAAAAAGCAATTGATTTTTTTGAAAAAGATTTAGAAAAACTTAGAATTGGTCGAGCTAATCCGGCTTTGGTTGAAAATTTAATGGTGGAAGCTTATAATGGACAAATGCCACTTAAACAATTGGCCAACATTAATGTGTCTGATATAAAAACAATTGTTATTCAGCCTTGGGACAAAACTCTTTTAAAAAATATTAGTAAAGCTGTTTCAATGTCCAATCTAAATCTTCCTTGTACAGCGGAAGGTGATTTAATTAGAATAAATATTCCGCCAATGACCGAACAATTAAGAAAAGAAGTTGTTCAAATAACTCATCAAAAACTTGAACAAGCAAGAGTGAACATTCGCCAGATTCGAGATGAAATAAGAAATAAAATACAGCAACAAGAACGAGAAAAACAAATGTCAGAAGATGAAAAATATCGTTATTTTAAAGATCTTGATAAAATTACCGAGGAATATAATGAAAAAATTAAAAATATCGGAGAAAAAAAAGAAAAAGAAATAATGACGATTTAAAAAACGCAAAGCGCAAAATGCAAAACGAAAGATAGGCAATGCAAAATTCAAAATAAATAAAAGTAACGAGTAACTATAATTTGCCAAAGGCAAATAACAAAAATGTAAAATGACAATTAACTAAGAGTAATCCGTAATCCGTAACTAGTAACTATAATTTGCCAAAGGCAAATTATTAATTTAATTACTGATTACGAGTTACGAGTTACTTTTATTTATTTGTGATTTTTTCTCCCTACGGGAGATCTGCCGTAGGCAGAGAATTTTACGCTGTTATTTTTCGTTTTATATTTTACATTTTGATTTTTTAAGATTTTTCACTTTGTTTGCAATGACAAAATGTTATCATGTTATCATGTTATAATGTTATTATGTTATTATGTTCTAATGTTTTTTATGCTTTTAACAATCATTGTTTTTATTTTAATTTTAGGATTATTAGTTTTTGTCCATGAACTTGGGCATTTTTTTATTGCTCGAAAAATGGGAGTGACAGTGGAGGAATTTGGACTTGGATTTCCTCCAAGAATTTTTGGAATTAAAAAAAATAAAACAATTTATTCTTTAAACTGGATTCCTTTGGGAGGATTTTGTAAAATTAAAGGAGAAGAAGGTGGAGATTCGTCTGAACAAGATAATTTTATTTCAAAAAGCATTGGAGCAAGAGTCGCTATTGTTTCTGCCGGAGTAGCAATGAATGTTTTTTTGGCTTTTGTTTTGTTTTCTATTGGATTTATGATTGGTTTTCCTCAAGTTGTTAATGAAAAAACCATTCAAGGAGCAAAAAAAATTAGTCAACCGCAAATACAAATTGTATCAATTGTAAAAGATTCTCCAGCGGAAAAATCCGGAATTCAATTAGGAGATATTTTTCTTGAAATGGATAATCAAAAAATTAAAGAGGTTTCTTCGTTTCAAAATTATGTGCAAGAAAATTCAGGAAAAGAAATTTTAATAAAAATTAAAAGAGGAGATAAAATTTTAGAAAAAAAAGTTAAGCCAGAATTTTCTGAAGAAATTAACAAAAATGTAGTGGGCGTTCAATTAATTAATGCTGGAATTATTTCATATTCTTGGCATAAATCTATTTTATTAGGAGCTGAATTTACCGCTTCTTTAACTTTTGAAATAATAAAAGCTTTTTGTTTATTAATTAAAAATTTAGTTATTCATCAAACTTTGACAGCAGATGTTGCTGGACCAATCGGAATTGCCGTAATTACAAAGCAAATGATTAATTTGGGATTTATTTATATTATTTTATTCACGGCCATGTTATCTTTAAATTTAGCAATAATTAATTTTCTTCCATTTCCGGCATTAGACGGAGGAAGAATGGTTTTTTTAATCATTGAAAAAATCAGAAGAAAACCAATTGATCAAAAAATAGAAAATATATCTCATAACATAGGATTTGCTTTATTAATGTTGTTGGTTGTAATTGTTACTTATCAAGACATTGTTAAATTTGGCGGAAAAATCTTAAACGCAATTAAAAATTTATTTTAATTAACAATGTTTGGAGGTCGGACCTCCAAACATTCCAAACATTTTTTAAAAGTAAAATATATTTTATCTTATAACAATTTTTGTACCCCAATAAAAAAAATAAATCAAAGTTATGATTTTCGATTTATTTTTTTACGCAAAAACTGGCTAAAATTTTAAAAAGGATTTATAAGCCTCATGGCTACTGATGTTTGAAGGACATTTTTTAGGGGACAGTCCCCCTTACTTTAAAAATTCTTCCAAACTTTTATTTTTAGAAAGCTTGTCAAAGTCAGGAAGCTCTTTAATGTTATTGATTCCTAAATAACGCATAAAATCAAACAAATTTTGATAAATTGTATTTGCAGATATTAGAAAATAAAAGTAAAATATATTCAAAATTATCGTTCAATTTTTTTTATGAATATCTTTATTAATACAAAAAAGGTTGTTATTTTATTTTATTTATTTTATGGATTGTCGTTATAAATTTGTTTGCGCTTTTAACGCTCAATAGGTTCAATTTAGAAGGAGATACTGCTTACGCATGGATTGATTCAAATCAATTTTTTCAAACTCAACAATGGGATCTGGTTTCTTTGCATGCTCATTGGGATTCATTTTGGTATTTAGATATTGCTCAAAATAATTATATTTTTAAGGGAGCGGAAAAATTATCTAATATTGTTTTTTTCCCTTTGTATCCTTTATTGATTTGGGTTGTTTCTTTTTTTATTGGAGGGAATTTTCTTTTTGCTGGCTGGATTTTAAGCATGTTTTTTCTTTTTTTAGCGCTTATATATTTTTCAAAATTGGTTCAAGAATTTCATAGCGAAATTGATTCGCAATTGCCGCTTTTTTTTCTTTTGATTTTTCCAACAGCCTTTTTCCTTAATACAATTTATACAGAATCTTTATTTTTGTTTCTTTCAGTGGCGGCTTTTTATTATGCTTTAAAAAAGAATTTTGTTCTTGCGGGAATTTTTGGGTTTTTTGCTTCATTAACACGGATAACAGGAATATTATTGTTTATTCCATTAATTTGGGAATATTTTAAAAACCATAAATTTAGCCAGCCTTTCAATAAAAAATTTTTATCAATTTTTCTAATTCCGTTTGGCACTCTGACTTTCTTTCTTTTCCACTATTTTAAATTTGGTGATTTTTTTCTTTTTTTAAAGGTTGAGAGTTGGTGGGGCAGAGCGTTTAGTCTTAATAAAAATCATTTTTTATTACTCACTAATCCGGCTATAGCTAATTTATTTATTGATGTGCTATTTATAATTTTCGCTATTATAGTAACATATTTTGTTTTCAAAAAATTACGAATTTCTTATGGGCTTTATATGATGGCTACACTTTTCATTGCTTTAAGCGCCGGAACATTTATGAGTATCGGACGTTATATTTTAGTTCTTTTTCCTATATATATATTAATAGCCTCTGTTAAAAATCAGTATCAAAAATTTACTTACATTTTTCTCTCTACTTTGCTTTTGGCAATGAATATTATTCTTTTCGTAAATAATTATTGGGCTGGATAAGCGAATATATCATACTCACAACATTTATACTAACAATGCTTAGAGGTGTTTGGAGGTCGGACCTCCAAACATACCTCCAAACATAATGTTTTTACGCTTCCTTTAAAAATTCTTCCAAACTTTTATTTTTAGAAAGCTTTTTGATCTTGGTAATAATTTTTGTTATTTAATAAAAGAGGAACGAATATTTCCGTTCCTCTTAACTATTATTTATAATAAATTTCTTCCTTAAATTTTTTTACAATTTCTTGATAACTTGTGTTAATAATCCTTTTAAAAAGCTAAATGTTTTTCTTTTCTTTTATTTTCGCCATCTTTGCCCATACCCCAATCATTTAAATGTCTTGTGTTACATGCAACGTCATAAATATTTCCGATTAAACGTTCAAATATAACAAGCCAAAATTTTTTATTATCAAAATTTTTAAACTCCATTTGTGAAGGCGCTGTGTTGCGAATTTGTTTCATAAATTGTTCAAGATATTGCAAATGATCTTTAACATCATCAAAACGTTTTGTTTCCATTTCAACCCATCGTGGCCATAAAAGCCAGCCCAAATCATAGCCAAAATAACGTAATCCAGCGCCTACGTTATCAATAAATCCTATTCTTCCATCTGGAATTATAATTAGATTATCCGTTGCAAATTTCCATTTAGATGGATAAGAAGCATTCCAGAAATTACCATATTGTTCAATTAATTTCTGAATGATTTGAGGATTATCTAAAAGAGATTTTGCTTTGTCAAAATGTTTAAGAATTTTTTCCTTTTCAAATTTTTGTTCTAGATTGATATTACGCGCAACTCGTTGAAATTCCCAAAAGGCGGCAAGTAATTTTTTTATAATTTGCGAATCTATTTTACCTGTTACTGATTGTTGTTTATCTAAATCACTGACTAATTTTCCTTGCAAATATTCTTCAATTTCATACGGTATTTTATCTTCTTGTCTTTCATATATTTTTGGAATTATAAAATGTTGACCTTTAAATCCATTAGGAAAAAAATTAAGCGGACGCATTTCTCCAATACGCAATATTAGTTTTTTGCCATTTTTATTTTCACACAAAGAAACATCTTTTTCTCCAGAAGTTTTATTTATTGTATCAAATATTTCAATGACTTTAAATTCTTTTTGTTGAGCTAAAATAAGCCGTAATTCATTTAAATCAATTCTTTCATTTTTTTCTTTTGTCTCAATTCCAGTCATAAAAAATAAAAAAATTTTAATCAATCTTACTTTTATCTTTTAATTAACAATGTTTGGAGTGTTTGGAGGTCGGACCTCCAAACATAATGTTTTTACGCTTCCTTTAAAAATTCTTCCAAACTTTTATTTTTAGAAAGCTTGTCATAATCAGGAAGTTCTTGAATGTTATTAATTCCCAAATAACGCATAAAATCAAAAGTAATTTTATAAAATGTTTGTTTTAATTTTTTATCTTCATAAGACTCAATTAATCCTTTAATTAATAAATTTCTTAAAATTAAACCGCAATTAATTCCTCTGATTTGTTCTAATTCTGGCTTAGTAATTGGTCCTCGATAAGCGACAATGGTTAGTGTTTCCAAAGAAGGCCGGGTTAATTCTCCTGTTATTTCTTGCTTTAAAAAATTTTGAATTATCTCGGCATTTTGAGGATTAGTTGACATTTGATATTGGTTTCCATTTTTAATAATTTGGATTCCTTTATTTTGATTATTATATTCTTTTATTAATTCTTGAATTTCTTTTTCTACTTCTTTTCCTTCAACTTTCACAATTTGTGAAAGTTTTTTTATTGAAAAAGGTTTATTAGAAATAAAAAATAAACTTTCAATAATAGATTTTATAGACATAAAAAAATAGCTGGTAGCTTCTTAGCTTGTAGCTTTTTAGAAATTTTATTTTTCTAAAAAGCTAATTTCTAAAAAGCTAATTAGCGTTTTCTTGGAAATAAATTTTCACTTCTTTGAACTTTAAATTTAAATTGTCCAATTTTTTTTAATTTTTCAAAAGATTTTTTTGTTATTTCTTTTTCAATTCCTAATTGAATAAAAATTTTTTCTGAAATTTCTGGCATAAATGGCAAAAGCATAATCCCTAAATGACAAATTCCCTCTAAAAGAGGGGATAGGATTTTATTCAATTGTTTAGAATCATTTTTTATTTCCCATGGCTTTTCTTTTTCAATATATTTATCAAAAAAATTAATTAAATTCCATATTATTTTTAAAGTTTCAAAAAAATGAATATTGTTTATATTTTTTTCATATTCTTCCCATGTTTTTTGAATTTTTATCCCGCACTTTCCA
Source organism: uncultured Gammaproteobacteria bacterium (assembly GCA_964358215.1). Taxonomy (GTDB): domain Bacteria; phylum Patescibacteriota; class Patescibacteriia; order UBA2591; family PGYQ01; genus PGYQ01. The sequence goes on from CAYHOD010000011.1 coordinate 7,742, forward strand.
GAATACTCAACAGCTTTACTATGCGGGATAGATGGCTCAGAGAATTTTCCTGCCAAAGTTAAAACGCGGGCAACCAAATTTCCCAGTCCATTAACTAAATCCGAATTATATTTTTCTTCTAATTTTTTTACAGAAATATCCCCGTCTTGTTCAAAAGGAAATTGTGAAAGTAATAAATAGCGGGTCGCGTCTATCCCAAAATTTTTAATTAAATCATTTGGCGCAATAATATTTCCAATCGTCTTGCTCATTTTTTGTCCATTGATAGTAAAAAATCCATGAACAAATAATTTGTTCGGCAATGGAATATTTAAGGCCAAAAGTAAAGCGGGCCAAATAGTTGCGTGAACTCGTAAAATATCTTTAGCCATTAATTGCACATTTGGCGGCCAAAATTTTGGAATTTTTTTAACATCGCCTTGCCAATCAATTCCTGTTAAATAACTTAAAAATGCGTCAATCCAAACATAGGTTGTATGCGTTTTATCAAAAGGCAATAATATTCCCCATTTAACTTTTTTTCGCGAAATAGCCAAATCTTCTAATTTTTCTTTATTTAAAAATCCTAAAATTTCATTTTTTCGTTCAATCGGCTCTATTTTAAATTCATTTTTTTGAATTTTTTGAATTATTTTTTTTTGAAATTTAGAAAGTTTAAAAAAATAACATTCTTCTTTTATTAATTCCGGTTCTTTTTTGTGCAACGGACATTTTTTGTTTATTAATTGTATTTTGGTTTTGTATTCTTCGCATCCAACACAATAAAATCCTTTATATTCTCCTTTATAAATAAGTTTTTTATCAAAAAGAATTTGTATAACTTTTTGAACCGTTTTTATATGATTTACATTAGTTGTTCGAATAAAATTATCATTAGAAATATTTAAAGTGTTCCATAAAAATTGAAATTTAGCCGTTATTTCATCGCAAAATTTTTTAGGATCTTTTTTTATTTCCTGAGCTTTTTGTTCAATTTTTAATCCATGCTCATCAGCGCCAGCTAAAAAAAACACATCATCGTTTTTTAAACGATGATATTTAGCTAAAACATCAGCCGCAATAGTTGTGTAAGCATGTCCTAAATGTGGCGCATCATTAACATAATAAATTGGAGTGGTAATATAAAATTTCATAAATATCAAAATGTCAATTGTTAATTGTTTTTTTCTTGTTTTCTTTTTAATTCAAAATAATCTTTTATTAAAACAGATAAAGCGGTAGCTATCGGAATAGCCAACAACGCGCCAATTAATCCGTATAATTTCCCTCCGATTAAAAAAACAATCAAAATTATTATTGGATTTAGTCCAATAGTTTTGCTCATTATTTTAGGAACTAATATGGAATTTTCTAATTGTTGAATGATTAAATATAAAAGAATTACCAAAAAAGCCGTGAAAGGGTTTTGAGTAAAGGCTAAAAATACAGCCGGAATGGCTCCTAAAATAGGACCGAGATAAGGAATAATTTCAAAAACTCCGGCAATTAAAGCTAATAATAAAGCATATTTGACACCCAAAATTAAAAGTCCAATATAAGTTAAAATTCCTATTATTAAACATAAAATTATTTGACCCTTTAGCCAAAAATTTATTTTATTTTGCGCTTGAACAAAAAGTTGAGTTGTGTAAGTTTGAAATTTATTAGGCGTAACAGATTGAATAATTTTTTTAATCGCTTCTACTTCAAGTAATAAATAAAAAACAATAACCAAAACAGAAACAAAAGTAATTAAACTTCCAAAAATATTTATAATTTTTAAAAATACATTTTCTCCGACTTGAGCCAAATTTTTAGTACTCCAATTTTGTAAAGAATCTTGCATATTAAAACCTAAATTTTCCGCTTTTAAAAATTGTTCAGATATTTTTTCTTTCCATTCCGGAAAATTTTCTATTATTTGATTAATTTGATCAATAAAAATTGGAATAATTAAAACAATAATTAAGGCTAAAATACTCAAAATTATTAAAAAAATAAAAAGAATAGTGATAATTCGCGGAATTTTTTTTCTTTGAAAAAAATTGACTATTGGATTAAGAGCCGCGGCTAAAATGCAAGAAATAAAAACAATAATTAAAACGTCGCGAATTAAATATAAAAATCCTAAAAATAAAAAAATACCAATTACTTTAATAATCGTCATTGAAGAAACATTAAAATTTACTTGTGGAATAGGCTCTTTCATATTTAATTTAAGATTAAAATCTAATTTTCTATAAATTATATCTTATATTTTTAATAAAGGCAAAAATGTTTTTTTATCTTTTTCTCCAAAAGAACTTATGATGGCCAAATTTAATTTATTGGTTTTAAAAATTTTTTTAGCCGCTATTTGAATATCATTGACAGTTACTTTTTCTATTTCAGCTACTTTTTCTTCCGGGGTTTGAATTTTCTGAGAAGAAAAAAGTTCTTTTAATCCGTACCAATTACAAATAAAATCTGTATCGTCTGTTTCTAAAAGCAAATTTCCTTTTAAATATTCTTTAATTTTATTTAATTCCGCTTGTGGCACTTTGATATTTTTTAATTTATTAAATTCTTTTGTAATTATGTTTATTGCTTGATGAATTTTTTTGACATTTAAACCAGCGTGGACAATTAACGCTCCTGTTTCATCAAAAGAATCAATAGAAGAATAAACATAATAAGCCAAACTCTTTTTTTCTCTAATTTCAATAAAAAGTCTTGAACTCATACTTCCGCCCAAAATAGTATTTAAAATTTGATAAACTGTTTTTTGAGAATTATTATAAGAAAGTTCGTTTGATTTTAAACTTAAACATAAATGCGCTTGATCAGTATCTTTTTTATGCAATAAAATTTGCGGTTTATTTTGTTGATCTTTCGCTTTCTTAAATTTTTTTATTGGTTTATTTTTAATTTTCTCAAATATTTTTTTTACTTCTTCAACTATTTGTTCGTGTTTTATGTCGCCAGACATACTAATTACTATATTTGAAGGTTGATATAAATTGTGAATATATTTTACAAAATCTTCTCTTGAAATTTTTTTTATAATTTCTTTTTTCCCCAACGGATCAAATCCTAAATCCTGATTTTTCCACATCAATTGATGAATTAAAAGAGCAACATAGGATTGCGGATTATCTAAATACATATTAATTTCTTCTAAAATTACTCCTTTTTCTTTTTCAATTTCTTCTTGTTTTATTAAAGAATTTAAAATTAAATCTGAAAGAAATTCAATTCCAAGTTTAAAATGTTTTTTTGGCACTTTAGTCCAAAAACCAGTGTGATCAAACGAAGTAAAAGCGTTAACTTGTCCGCCAATTTTTTCAATTGTTTCTGAAATTTGTTTTTGATTCGGTCTTTTTTTTGTTCCTTTAAAAAACATGTGTTCTAAAAAATGAGAAATGCCATTATTTTTTTTATTTTCATATCTTGATCCAGCGCCAATTAAAATAATAGATGCTACTGATTTCATATTTGGCATTTCGCTTGTAATAATTCGCAAACCGTTTTTTAAAATTGTTTTTTTAAACATAAAATAGGCAAAATTTATTTCATAAATTTTACACAAATTTTTAATAGCCCGCTAAAATAAGGTAAATAAATATTTTTTTAGAATTATTTTCCCAGCTTTAGCTGGTTATAAGTTGTGCTTTTTTAATAGCCCGCTAAAATGGAGCAAATAAATATACACTTTCCGATATAAGAACTCTCTAAATTATTAAGTTTATCTATATTTTTATTCCCTATTTTTTTTATTTCATTAAAAGTAAAAATGGCTAAAATACCATATAAAATTTTACAATAAATTTTATATCACAACAAGTCTATTGGAAATATTGGAAGTCGGACTTCCAATATTTTTAGAATATTAAAATTAATCAAAAAATGGCTAAATTTAAAAATTGGTTATTTTTTTCGCTTAGTCATGCGATTTTTAAAGGGTATTTTAAGGGGACAGTCCCTATGTCAGTTGCAAAAACAAAAGAAGAATAGAAAACTTGCCTTAATTATATTTTTTTAATCTGCATTACTTTTCCTTCGTATCTTCTAAATCTGACCATTCATTTGGATTATAATTATGTATAATAGATTTCACTAAATCTGGTTTTTCCCCAAGTGTCTCATAAAGTAATTTCTCTTTTGTATTTCTATCCACATTCTTTCTCATAATCTCATCTATCTTTTTAACAGATCTTTTTAATTTCTCAGAAGATCCTAATGTTATCTCAGAATATGTAACTATGATAACCCCATTTTTCTCAAGATTACTTTTCATTATACTGAAGGTTTTTTTCATACTCTCTGCGATATTCCTTCCCAGTTCTGTTTTGTTTGGCTTCTCAGTAAGAGCTGTTTCAATAAGTATCTCTTCGGAATCAATCTGTCCTTCCCACTTGATCCATAAATTATCATACTTATTAAACTTAAAATCATCAATAATATCTTGTTTCTTTAGAAAGTCAACTAAAAGCTCTTTTGCTTTTTCTTCACCATATTTACTTACCCATTCCTTGTAATTAGAAAAAATTTTTTGTCTAATCTCATGTCTTTTAATATAATAAGGAGAAACAGTTCCTTTTTTCTTTTCTAATTGAGGTTTAGGTAAAGGAGGATTGCATTGTATACCATTGATGAAAATTACACTATTATCTAAGGTAATATCATATGGTGGTTTAAGATAATGTCCATAAGCAATTACTACCCCTTTATTTATTTGAGTACCTGGGTTAGGTTGAATATCAATTTTATATATTTTTAAATCTTCAGAAACTGTAAAAGTTGCTACTTGATTTTCTTTTATCTCTATTGGTTTTTGAATTTCTGTATTTTGAGTTATACTCCAACTCACAAAAGCTAATATTCCTATCGCTATCAAAATAATTAATCCATTAATTATTATTTTTTGATTTTTAAACATAGTTTTCTCCTCTTATTACTTAGATTTTTAAAACGTAGTGATAGCAAAAAAGTTATAATATACCCCCCGAGTTAATATTGATATGAAAGTGAAGCACCCTTAAATGATAATTTTGCAATTTTTGTTAATTTGAAATTTTATTTTTTTGATTAATATTTTTATTTGTTCTTTTTCAAAATAAACATAAAGCGTTTCATTTTTTAAATTCCATTCTGATAAAGAATATTAAATTGTTTTTTTAAACATAAATTTGACATTTGAATTTTGAAATAATATTATAATGACAATTAATTTAATTATATCATACAATATAAATTATTCAATTATGAATTTAATTATTGTGGAATCGCCGACAAAGGCAAAAACAATTGGAAAATTTTTAAATTCTTCTTATAAAGTAGAATCTTCTTTTGGGCATATTCGCGATTTACCAAAAAGCGAAATGGGAATTGAAATAGAAAATAATTTTGAACCCAAATACGTGATTCCGGAAAAAGCAAAAATAAAAGTCAATGAATTAAAAAAAATAATTCAAAAAGTTGATTCAATTATTTTAGCCACTGATGAAGATAGAGAAGGAGAGGCGATTGCCTGGCATTTAACTCAAGCTTTGAATTTAAAAAATAAAAAAGTTGAACGAATTGTTTTTCATGAGATTACCAAAGAAGCTATTTTTAACGCTTTAAAAACTCCTCGAGAAATTGACATAAATCTTGTTGACGCGCAACAAGGCCGGCGAATTTTAGATCGATTAGTTGGTTATGAATTATCTCCTTTTTTATGGAAAAAAGTAGCGCGAGGTTTATCAGCCGGCCGTGTTCAATCAATAGCTGTTCGTTTGATTGTTGACAGAGAAAGAGAGATTGAAGCTTTTAAATTAGAAGAATACTGGACAATCGTCGCTTTGCTCCTCAAAATCAAAAATCTCTGCCTACGGCAGAAAAAATTAAAAATCAAAAATAATGAATTTAAAGCTGTATTAATTAAAAAAAATGGAAAAACTATTTCAAAATTAGAAATAAAATCAAAAGAACAAGCCGATGAAATTTTAAAAGATTTAGAAGGAGCAGAATATAAAATAATTGATATTAAAAAAAGAGAAATTAAAAAAAATCCAAACGCGCCATTTATCACTTCTACTCTTCAACAAGAAGCAAATCACAGATTAGGTTTTTCCGCAAAACAGACGATGATGATCGCTCAACAACTTTATGAAGGAATTGGATTGGGTAAGGAAGGCTCTGTTGGTTTGATTACTTATATGCGCACTGATTCTTTTAATTTGGCTGAAAGTTTTTTAGAAAAAACTCAAGAATATATTAAAAATAATTTTGGACAAAAATATTAT
>CAYHOD010000012.1:0-7902 GCA_964358215.1 uncultured Gammaproteobacteria bacterium
CTTCGGGAGATCTGCCGTAGGCAGAAAAATTATTTACAAAATTATAAAATTAAAATTAAAAATCCTTAATTTACATTTCTACAAGCTACCAGCTAAGAAGCTACCAGCTGATTTACACCACTTCTGTTAAATAACATTTCTCGCAATAAACAATTTCTGATCTGTTTGGATTGTAGGTTGTTTCAAATTCATTTGGACACGGATTATTTCCATGAAAATGTTCAATTGTATTTTTGTAAATTCCACTATCGGAGGTTCGACCTCCGCACATGCATTTGCGATGCCAAAGCTTCAAAGGATTTCTTTGTTTAATTCTTTGATAATGTCTACAATTAGGACACAATCTTGGTAAAGGCAAATTCATTTTTCTATAAAATTCTAATTCCTGTGGAATAATATGCACGGGTTGAACCCGTGTTTTTTAAAAACTTATTTTATTTAATTCAAAAGGATAAATAAAATCAATTTTTGTTTTATTTAAATTTATTGAACCTTTTATTGTTGTATTAATTACACAGGCTTTCAAAGGCTGATAATTGATAATAAAATTTTTTAAACCAGATGGTATTTTAATTTTCCGAAACGTTGATTTTACTTCAATTGGATAAAGTTTTAATTTTTTTTCTATAACAAAATCCACTTCTGCTTGATGAAAAGTGCGCCAATAATAAATTTTATTAAAAAAATCATTGTTTTTAACAAGTTCTGTAAAAATAAAATTTTCTAATATTAATCCTTTGTCTGGTCTTTGAGAAAATTTCTCAAAATTATCTAAAGCAAAATTTAAAAAACCATTATCCCAAAAGAAAATTTTTGGAGTTTTAATTAATTCTTTTCTTGAATTTTTAAAAAATGGATAAATTTCTTTTAAAATAAATGTCTCTTTGAGAACATTAAGATAATGTTCAACTGTTTTTCTCTCTATATTTAAAGAACTTGCTAATTCATTAACATTGATTAACTGTCCAACTTGATAAGCCAATAATTTAATAAGTTTTCCGAGAATTAACGGTTTTTTTATTTTTAAAAAATTTACTATGTCTTTTTCAATATAACTGTTATAAATTTCTTCAAGTAAAAATTGTTTTTTTTCTAAATCTGATTCTTTAACCACACTTGGATAACCGCCATAAATTATAAAATCTTCAAAAAGAGAAAAAATAATTTGCTCTTCGTATTTAGAAATTTCTTTTTTTTGATTAATTAAATTAAATAAATCAAGTTCTTTGTATTTTAGAAATTCAGAAAAAGATAATGGCCAAAGATAAAAAATTCGTTTCCTGCCAGTAAGCGATTCCTGAAATTGCGATTTTAATTCTAAAGAAGAAGATCCGGATAAAATTATTTTAAGATTTAAACCCAAATCATAAATTCCCTTAATAAATCTTCCCGCTTCTTTTATTTTTTGAGCTTCATCAATAAAAAAATAAATTTTTCCGGATTTTGTTTTTAAAAATTTTATTACTTCTTCTTGCGATTCAAAAAATTCAACATCTTTAATTCTATCTAAATTAAAAAAGAAAATTTTATTTTGAGAAATTTTTTTATCTTTGATTAAATAATCTTTTAGTAAATTTAAAAGAGTGGTTTTTCCAACTTGCCGAGGTCCAATGATTAATGTAATCTCTTTTTCTTGAAGATGTTTTTTAATTTCCTCAAATTGTTTTCTCTGAATAGTTTGATGCATATACTACCATTATACTGCGGTGAAAATAGTTGTCAATAGTAAATTGTACGCGGATTCGGACCTTTGTATATTTTAAAAAATGTTATTGTAGGAGCGAAAAATTTTTCGCCTTCTACGGATTCATTGATATTCTGCATTTATTTTTCTACAAGCTACAAGTTTACCCCGTATAATTTCGAAAGAATTTGTTCGGGACTACAAAAACTAATTTAAAATTTATTCTCCAATAATCACCTTTGCTGGTCTAATGATTTTGTCGTATATTTTATATCCGGCTTGAATTTCTTTTTTAATTATTTGACTTTCTGTTTTTAGAGATTCTTCTTTATCTAAACTTTCATGAATTTCCGGATTAAATTTTTCCCCAATTGTTTTTATTTTTTCTAATCCTAAATCTTTTAAAATATTTTCAAATTGTCTTTGAATATGTTCAATCCCTTGCGCCCATTTTTTAATTTGTTCATCGTTAATTTCCGGTTGTTGATTATTGGCTAATTGTAAATTATCTAAAACCGGCAATAATTGTAAAATTACATTTGAATTGGAAAATTTTATCCAATCTTCTTTTTCTTGTTCATTTTGTCTTTTAAAATTAATAAAATCGGCTTTGGCTCTTTGCCAACCAGCCAAATACTCTTCTGCTTGTTTTTTATATTTTTCTAATTCTTGATTTGTTGTTTCTTGTTGTTGTTCCATAAAATAAGCAAAATTTGTAAAATTATTATTCTATTATTTTATTTTATTTTATTAAAAAATTTTGTCAAATCAAAAAATAGTTTTGTCGTTTCTATACTGTCGGAGATTCGACTGATAACTATACAATAAAGTTGGACTCGTTTCGCAGATCAATGGCTATATATCAAATATTATTAAATTAAATAAATAAATTACTAAACTTTGGCAAAAATTATTCAGTCCATGCTGTCATTTCGACTGAAGCGAGTCCTAAAGTTTATTCGGGACGAGCGAAATAGAGAAATCCCTTTATTTTAAGCATTATTTATAACCTAATTTAAGGGATCCACGGCTTCGCTCGGGATGACACAGTTAATTTGTAATTGAGTCGACTTCGCTCGGGATGACACAGTTAATTTATAATTGTTTGCTCGGGATGACATAATTGCATTGCCTGCCCTGTTAAATTTCTGAAAGAAATTTATTCAGGGTTATTTTTACCTTTTAATTAAGGAATCTCAAAAAATTTGCCAAAATTTAGTAAATTATTTAATTATTTTACATGATAAAAAAAGAATTAACAATTTTTTCAATTTTATTTATGTAGAGAGGTACGGTTTTATATCAACCCTATCCAGAATAGTTATTTTTTATTTTTTGAAATGAGATAAAATGAATTAATTAAAAGAAAAAGGATTTTTTATTTGTTTTAATTTTTCTGGAAAATTAATTGTTTTTTTTATTTGTAGTTGTTGAATGATTTTATTAAATAAAGGAATATCAATTGTTTCTTTAATTATTTCTGTTTGTAAAACATTAATTTGCTGCGTTTGAGTAAATGGTTGATAAAAATTTTTATATAAAAATAAAAATAACCAACATAAAAATAATGAAATTATAATAATAATAATTAAAGATATTATTTTAAATAAAAGTGGTTTGCGCATAAATAATAAAAACTCAAAACTCAAATGTTAAAAGTCAAAACGTAGAATAAAAATCAAAATAATTTATCATTTATTAAATCTTCTTTTTTCTTTTGATAAATTTCTCCTAACAAAATGGCTTTAATTTTTCCACTGCCTTTTATTGTTTCTTTTTGAGCGCTTTTCTCTAAAAGAAAAAAATTTTTTTCTTGTGTTTCTGAAGTAATTTCATTTATTGAAATTTCGTTAATATTAATATAATAATCAAGCCTTTCTAAATCAATTAGATATTTTAAAAAATTAAAATATTCACCTTCCAAGTCAAATTTTAAAGAAATTTTTTCAGGAGATTCTAAAAAAATTAAATTAAGATTAAATTTAAGATTGTATTTTTGAGCTATTTTTTCTAAAATAGAAAAAAATTCTATTTTTTTATCTTCAATCAAAAAAATATTATTAATTTGCGATAAATACGGTTTAATTTTTAAAAAATTTTGTCGAGTTTCTTTAATTTTTTTCCCAGATTGAAATTTTACCTCTAAATTTTTTTGTTCTTGATAAATATATTGATTTAATTCTTTAATTGCGCGAATTGTTGGGAAAATAATAAAAAACAAAATAGACAAAACTAAAATTAAAAATAGCGCGCAAGTTATTATTATTTTATTAATTGTTGACATAAAAATTAGATTGCGAGTTGAAAATTGGCTTAAATCTTAAATTCTATCTGATTTATATCTAATTTAAGATTAATCTGAAATTTAATATTTTCTTTAGACATTAAATTTAAAAAGGGAAATTCAATTTGAGTAAAAGCCGGATATTTTTGCAAATTTTCTTGAAATTTCAATAATGCTTCTCTGTTTTTAGCAATAGCGTTAATTTGTATTTCAGTAGAATTATTAATATTCTTAAAAGAATAAAATTTTATATCTGACGGAATAACCTGATTAAAATAAATTAATATTTTTGACCAGGAAATAAATTTTTCCTGAATGTCATTTGTTTTGTGAAAAATTTGATTTATTGTTTTAATTGTTTTATTAGAATTTTGATGATTATTGTTTAGAATAGACATTCTTTCGGTTATTGTTTTAACAAAAGTAGATTGTAAAATAAATTCTGCGAATAATAAAATTATAGCAATAAAAATAATTGTTAAAAAAATCATTACTAAAAAAATTTCAATAATTTTATAAAATTGTTTTATCTTTAATTCTGTTTTTATTTTAGGCGGGATTAAATTAAGAATAATATTCATAAAACATTATAACATTGTAACATAAAAACATAATAACATTTTGCAAATTTCTTACTCTTCTAAATCCATAATTCCTCTTAATGCCAATCCAATAACTGTTGCGTAAGATGTAAATTTATCTTCGGAAAATGGACAACTTTTTATTTTTTTAGAAAACATTGATTGAAAGAAAAAATCATAAACAAGTGACTTGAATGTTTGTTTTTGATGATTAAAACACTGAACTTTAAAAATCCAAGGAATTTCTCTTTTAACTGTCATGCCAAGTTGGTTTGATAAATAAACATCAAGTCCGATTAAATTAGATCCGCCACCGCATAATATAATTTCTTTAAAAGTTCCATTAAAAGAAAAATAAGTTTTATGGAAAATTAAAATTTTTTTTATTTCTTCTGATAATTCAAAAAGATATTCCGAAAGTATTTCCTTAATAACACCGTGGCATTTATCTTCATCGCATCCGCATATTTTCTTTGCTTTTTCCGCTTGTTCTAATGTTATTTTTAATTTAGAAGCGATTTTTTGCGTTATTTGTTCTCCAGAAAGAGATATTGAAATAGAAAATTGAATTGTTTTATAATTATAAATTATTAAAGAACTGCGACTTGCTCCTAAATCTAAAATAATTTGAGGGCCACGGTCTTCTTTTTGAATTAAATTACGAGTTATTGCGCAAGCTTCTATTTCAAAAACTTGCGGACAGAGACCGGCTTTTTTTAAAACATCCGCGTAAGAATCAACTATATTTTTGGGCGCTGCGCCAATTAAAATTTGAATTTTTTGTTCTTGATGATTAATTATTCTTTTAATAATTTGCCAATCAAAATACATATCTTCCTTGGCTAAAGGAATGTGCTGATTAATTTCCTGCTCAACAGCTTCTTTTATTTTTTTATTTTCTACCTGAGAAATTTCAATTAATTTAATAAAAGTTTTAGTTTCGGGCAAAGAAACAATCACATTAGATGACAATACTTTATTGCCAAGCGAAGTTTTAATTATTTTTTGAATTAATTGAATAACTTCCTGAGGTTTTTTAATTACACCCGAAACAATATATCCTTTTGGAATTTGAATTTCATTGGATGCGTGCAATTTTATTTCATTTCTAGTTTTTTTTAATTGAATTAATTTAAGAGATAAATCACTAATATCTAATCCAAAAGCAGGTTGTGAAGAAAAAAAATTAAACATAAAAAAATATTTTAAATTAAATAACTTTCGCCATTTTCCCCTTTTTGGCCGCGAGCCAAATCATTATAATGTCCTTCAAAATTATGACTGCCAGAAATTTCAATTTCTTTTTCTTCTACTTCTCGTTTTCTTAAATTTAAACTATGTTTTTCATTTAAAGTTTGAATAAATTTATCAAGAGTTTTTTCTTCTAATTCTTCGGCTAATTTATTTTCAATACCCCCTGGTTCTGAATAATTTTTTTGCAAAATAAAAACCCCTTGCTTTTTTTCTTTTTCTCCTAAAAAAACCATGCTTCTGGCAATTGGTTTAGATATTTTGACTTGTTTTTCTAAACCATTTTTTGTTTTAATTATTGCTATTTGTTTTCCTTCATCTAAAGACATTATTGCTTGTATCTCTTCATCAAATTCTATTTCTCTAATGACTATTGCTAAAATATGAGCGTCAAAAACAAAACCCAAGAGAGATTTAACTAAATTTAAATCAGAATAATCATAACTTTGACAAGAACCGGTGTTTAAAGGATATTTACCTATTTCTAAAAGAGTTTTAGGATGATCAGTAGTATGACTTATTAAAATTTTTCTTTTAAATTCAACTTGTTCTGGCTTATTTTTTGTTTCAATATTTGCTTTTAAAAATTTTCCAATATCGCTTTGAATAATTCCTAATTCTTTCATTTCTTCAGGCAAATTTTTTAAAAGATTATCAATATTTTTTAAAAGTTCCGTTGGAGATTTTTGAGAAAAAGATAAATCTTTAAAAAATTGATGCAAACAAATTATTCCTTTTATAATAAGATTATTTTCTTTGTCAAAACAATTTTTTATTTCTTCTGTTGTTTTAACTTCTTTTCTTTGTTCTTTTGATAAAAGTCCGAATAAAATAAAATCTTGTAAAATCTTTTTATTTTTCTCATCAAAAGATTCAAATTCTTTTAAACCAAGAAGCTGTTGTTCAATGTGTTTTTGTTCAATAAATCTATTTAATAATTCGTCTTTTAATCCTTGCTCAAGAATATAAATTTCTTTTGGTTTTTCTATTTTTGAAGGTTCGCTAATATGAATTAAATTCACTCCTTCGTGATAAGTTTTGATAATTTCTTTTTGTTTTTGTTTGCTTTTGTTTTTAATTAAAGGATTTAATTGTTGTTTAGTTAAATTGTTTTCTAAATTATAACGTTCTTGAAAATAATTGTTATTTATTTCCGCTAAAACAATTTTTGAAAAAAGTTTTTTGCCTTCGGGATATTCTTGATGAAATCTTGAAGCCAAAGTTAAAATTGATTGAATTTCATTATTCCAATTATTTAAAAATGCGTTAAATTTTTCTTGAGAAATTTCTTTAATATCTAAAATTTCTTGAAATTTTTCTTTTACTTTTTGTTTTGTTGATTGAATTTCTTTAATTATTTCTCTTAAAAAAGAAAAATTAATCCTAGCAGTATCTATTTTGATTCCCGCCTTTTTTTGTTGCTCTTTAATAAGAGCAAGATGATTTGATAATAAATCTTTACTTATTCCCAAAACATCCCTCAAAGAATTTAAAAAATTCAAAGAAGCAAACCATTCTACTAAATATTTTCCAAAATTTGTTATTCCTTTTTCTCTTGAATCAAATGGAAGATAAATATTTTCTAAAAGATTTTTATTTGATTCATTTTTTGATAAATTAATCAAAGAATACTCTAAAGAAAGTTTTTCTTCTTTTGATAATTTCCAACTTAAAGCTGGCAATGAATTTAAACCTAAAGAATTTAATCCTAAAAATAAAGCTAATTTATCTTTTTTGGCGTATAATTTTAATTTCATTAAAGAAGATTGCTTTTCTATTAAATAATTTTGCAATATTCTGTAATATTGTTCTCTTAAACCTTTGTCTCCTATCTTATGAATTAATTGAGAATTAATTGTTTTACTTAATTTTTTTGTTTCTAAACAAAAAAATTTTTCTTCTAAAGAGATTCTTCCTAAAAAGGAAAGCTTATCGCTTGTATCTATATTTTTACTTTCAAGTAAAGCATTAATTTTTTCTTGATATTCTTTTCTTTCTTCTGAAGAGATGCTTCCTAAAAAGGAAAGCTTATTTCTTGCATCTACATTTTCAAGTAAAGCATTAATTTTTTCTTGATATTCTTTTCTTTCTTCTGAAGAGAT
>CAYHOD010000012.1:8002-8461 GCA_964358215.1 uncultured Gammaproteobacteria bacterium
GCTTCCTAAAAAGGAAAACTTATCGCATACATATATATTTTCACTTTTAAATAAGGCATTGATTGTTTCTTGATATTCTTTTATTCCTCTTTCTTCTGCGGAGATACTCTCAAAAAAGAAAAGTTTATCTTTTGTATCTATATTTTTACTTTCAAGTAAAGCATTGATTGTTTCTTGATATTCTTTTCTTTCTTCTGAAGAGATTCTTCCTAAAAAGAAAAACTTATTGCATACATATATATTTTCATTTTCAAGTAAAGCATTGATTATTTCTTGATATTTTTTTCTTTCTTCTAAAGAGATTCTTCCTAAAAAGGAAAGCTTATCGCTTGTATCTATATTTTCATTTTCAAATAAAGCATTGATTATTTCTTGATATTTTTTTCTTTCTTCTGGAGAGATGCTCCTAAAAAGGAAAGCTTATCGCTTGTATCTATATTTTCATTTTCAAATAAAGCA
>CAYHOD010000012.1:8561-13686 GCA_964358215.1 uncultured Gammaproteobacteria bacterium
TTGATTGTTTCTTGATATTCTTTTCTTTCTTTTAGAGAGACGCTTCCTAAAAAGGAAAGCTTACCTCTTGCATCTATATTTTCAAGTAAAAATGAAATATTAAAAGAATAAAAAAAATTTTGTTTTATTTTTTCATATTCTTCTTTGTTTGAAAAAAGTATTTTTTTATTGTTTTCTAAAAAATCTTTTTGTTCACTTGGTTTTGTTAAAGAAAATAAAACAAATAAAAAAGCTTCTATTTCTTGTTCGTTTATTTCATTATTTTTTTTAAAAAAATCTTTATCTTTAAAAATATTAATTATCCCATTCTCAATTCGAGGATATTTATTTGTTATTTCTTGTATTATTCTTTCTAAATAATCTTTTTGGTTTTCCTCTTCTTGTCTGTGAAATATTCTTGCTAATTCTAAAATAGTAGGGAAATAATTTATTCTTTCTGCTTGTTGCGCCGCTAAATTTAATGTCTGTTCTTTTCTATCAGTATTCATAATTTTTGTAAAAACATAAAGTATTATAACATTTTATATAATAACATAAAAACATTATAACATTTCTGTCATTGCGAACGAGGCAAGAATTTTAAAAAATAAAATTAAATTTTTCTGCCTACGGCACCATGCCTTCGGCAGGCAGGGATCTCCCGAAGGGAGACATTAAATTTGCAATTTGAGATTTGCAATTTGCAATTCTTTTATTGCTCGTTCAATTCTTTCTAAACATTTTTTCTTTCCTAAAATCTCCGCTATTTCAAAAGGACCGGGAGAAAATTTTTGACCGCTTAAAGCAACGCGCAATGGCCAAAGCAATTCTCCGACTCCGGTTTTTTTTGTTAAATTGATTAAAATTTTTTCTAAATTTTCTTTTAAAAATTCAGTGTCTTGAATTTTCTCTAATTCTTCCTTAGCTAATTTTAAATTTTCTAAAATTATTTTTAAATCGCTTTTTTTCCATTTAAGCAATTCTAAATCATAATCTAATTTATCAATAAAAAAAAATTTAACCAATTCTCCTATTTCACTTAATTTTTTCATTCTTTCCTGTTCTAATCCAATAATTTTTTTGAGATAATTAAAATCTATAATTTTTTCAATGGATAAAATTTTATATTTTTGTTCATTAATTATTTTGATTAATCCGGCTTTTTCTAAATATGGCAGGCACATTTTGGTTAATTCATCTAATGGTTTATTGCGAATATAATGGCCATTCATCCAATTTAATTTTTCAATATCAAATACTGCGCTGCTAACTCTCATATCTTTAATTTCAAAAATATCAATTATTTGATTCAAATTTAATATTTCATTTTCATCTTTTGGATGCCAGCCCATTAAAGCGCAAAAATTAATTAATGCTTCCGACAAATAACCTTTTTCTTTATAGTCTTCAACAGACACATCTCCTTGTCGCTTGCTTAATTTTCCGCCTTCTTTATTTAAAACTATTGGAAAATGAATAAATTTTGGCGCTTCCCAGTTAAATGATTGATAAAGCAAAACATTTTTAGGGAATGATGAAATCCATTCTTCCGCGCGAGTGACATGAGTTATTTCCATTAGATGATCGTCAACAACATTGGCAAATTGATAAGTTGGAATTCCATTTGATTTAATTAACACATGATCGTCTAAATTTTCATTATTAAATTCTATGTTTCCTCTTAATTCATCATAAACTATCGTTGTTCCTTGAATCGGCATTTTTTGTCTTATAACAAAAAATTCTTTATTAATAATTCTTTTTTTTATTTCATCTTCTTTTAAATTCCTGCAATTTTTATTATATCGCGGAGGTAAATTTTTTTTTATTTGTTCTTCTCTGTTTTTTTTTAATGTTTCTTCATCGCAAAAACAATAATAAGCTCCTCCCTTTTTTAATAATTCTTGAGAGTATTTATTATAAATTTCAAGTCTTTGCGTTTGAATATACGGACCAAAATTTCCTTTAATATGCGGACCTTCGTCAAATTTTATATTCATCCAATCAAATATTTTTATTAATTCATCAATTGCTCCTTTAACTTCTCTTTTTTGATCCGTGTCTTCAATTCTTAAAATAAATTTTCCATTTAATTTTTTGGCGATTATATAAGTAAAAAGAGCGGTTCTTAAACTGCCAATATGTAAAAATCCTGTTGGACTTGGAGCAAATCTAAGTCTAATTTGATTATTAAACATAAAATCATTATAACATTATAACACTTTGCATTTTTTCATTTTTCCATACAATATATTCCTTGACAAAATGAATGAAAAGTTCACAATAAAATTATGAGAGAAACTTTTTTTTATAAAAAATTGAATAATAAAATGGTTCAATGTGGAATTTGCAATCATCGCTGTGTTATTTTACCTCAAAAACGAGGTTTTTGCAATGTGCGAGAAAATCAAAATGGAATTCTTTATTCTCTTATTTATGGCAAAATAATTGCTGAAAATATAGATCCGATTGAAAAAAAACCTTTTTATCATTTTATGCCGGGAACTAACTCTTTGTCAATCGCTACTATTGGTTGTAATTTCCGTTGTTTACATTGTCAAAATTGGCAAATTAGCCAGGCAGGTAAAAAAAATAAAGAACAAACAAATATTTTAGGTGAAAATTTATCTCCAAAAGAAATTGTAAAACATTGTTTAAAAAATAAATGCCAAAGCATTTCTTATACTTACACTGAACCGACAATTTTTTTAGAATATGCTTTGGATATCATGAAATTAGCAAAAAAACATAAAATAAAAAATGTTTGGGTTTCTAATGGTTATATGACAAAAGAAGTTATTGAATTAATTGCTCCTTATTTAGACGCTATTAATATTGATTTAAAATCTTTTTCTGAAAAATTTTATAATAAATATTGCGGAACAAAAATAGAGCCAGTGTTAGAAAATCTAAAATTTTTGAAACAAAAAAATATTTGGATAGAAATAACAACATTAATAATTCCGACTCTTAATGATAATTTAAAAGAATTAAAAAAAATAGCTGAATTTATTTTTCAAAAATTGGGGTCCAATGTTCCTTGGCATATTTCTAAATTTTTTCCGTCTTATCAATTAGAAAATATTCCGTCTACTCTAATAGAAATTTTAATCAAAGCGCGAGAAATCGGTCTTAACGCTGGATTAAAATATGTTTATTTGGGAAATGTTGGCAATCATGCCGGCAGCGACACTTATTGTCCGGAATGCAAAACTTTAATAATTGAGAGAATTGGTTATCAAATTAAACGATTTGATAGAAATAACAAATGTCCAAAATGCGAAGAAAAAATTGATTTGATTAATTAAAGCAAAAAAATTTTTAAAAAATTAATCAAAAAATGGCTAAATTTAAAAACAGGTCATTTTTTTCGCTTAGCTATACAATTTATTAAGGGTATTTTTTAGGGACAGTCCCCCTATTGTTTAACTCTAATTTTAAACTTGTGGATAACCTTTAATTTATTTTATCGTTTTATGCTATACTATAAATGTAAGAGAAATCTTACTAATTGTGCGATCCCGCCCTCAAGGCGGGATTTTCGCTTTTTATATAAGTCCGCTTGCCAGTATAAAATTTACCGAAATCAATATATTTATCTTTAATGCTATGTAATTCTCTGGCTGTCTTGCCACGAACTCCAACAACTCCAATTTTTTTTCCTTTTACTTTTAATCTTTGAAGTGGTTCCAATAAATCCGAATCGCCAGAGAACAAAAGAATTGTTGTCAACTTTTCGGCATCATCTAGCATATTCATCGCTATTTCAACGTCAAAATTACATTTTGGCTCCTCAATAATAATTCCTGATTTTTGCAATTCATCTATTAATTCTTTAATTTTATTTTTAACATCTCCATCAAATAGTGTAAACGTCTTGCGCTGAAAAAACATACTCTCTTCTATAGTCTTAGAGATAAACTTCATTGGCTTTGTTTTTAAAATCGCGCCTGTCTTTTTAATGCGATTATGAAATGCTTTTGAATTTTTTAAATCCCTCTCGTTTAATCCGTAATATACCTTAATCTCTTTAATGTTTTGGAAAGTGAAGAGTTGAGAGATTATGTCTTCCATTCTAAATCTCCACCCTAAGACATCTTGCCAGTGAAACATGTTAGTTAAATCTAAATACACAAAAACAGCTATTTCTTTACTCAGCCATTCTATATAATCTTTTCTGACTATAAATTTATTTAAAATATCTTGTGGAATATCCATATTTTAAATTATCCCCTTATTTTAAAACTAAAAAAGTCATCTTTAACTACAATAATTTATGATAGAAAATTATTTTGATAATGTAAAGAAAAAATGACATTAAAAACTTATTGTTGTTCCTTGAAATTTTTTTTTATTTAAAAAATTATTTAAATTTTTAAAATCAGTTCCTTTTAAAATAATTACTTTTAATTTAAGTTTTTCCGCTAATTTTGAAGCAATTGGATCAAATGGCAAATTTGCTCCGGGATTCCATTTGTTTCCAACTATTTTTCTAAAATTAGACCAAATAATTTTTTCAAATGGCTTGGCGTCTTTGTATTTTTTGGGATCTTTGTCAAAAACAAAAGAAATATTGCTTAAATTAATAATTGTTTTTGCTTTATAAATTTGAGCTAATTTTACCGCGACAAAATCTGTTGACCATCCAGGTTTCCATCCTCCGGCAATAATAATTTTTTCTTTTATTGTTTTTTTTGCTTTCTGTGGATTAGTAATAATTTTAGGATATGCCCAATTTTTAAAAATAGTTCTCAGAAGATGCGCGTTAATTCTTGTTGAATGAATGCCGAGCCAATCAAGATCTTCTTTTGTAATTTTAGCGATTTTTAAAGCCGCGCCTTGATAATTTCTTGCTGTTTTTCCTCCTCCGGAAATAATAAAAAATCTCTTATCTTTTTTTAAATATTTTAAAATTAAATTTTGAAATTTTTTTAAAAAATCAAAATCAATCTCATCTGGAACAATCAATGATCCTCCTAAAGAAATAATAATTGTTTCTTTTTTGGCCATAAATATAATTAAAATTATAACTTAGCAACCATATTTCAGACGATCATAAAGACCGCTCATACTATAAAATTAAATATTAAAAATCAAAATGGAAAATGACAATTAACTAAGAGTAATCTGTAATCCGTAACTAGTA
>CAYHOD010000013.1:0-13607 GCA_964358215.1 uncultured Gammaproteobacteria bacterium
TTCGAGCTGATGTTTTAAATTTGTATTTGTATTTGTATTTTTAAATTTTGATTTTTAATCTTTAATTTTGAACGAAGTGATTGGTGCCGAGAGCGGGACTCGAACCCGCACGGGATCACTCCCACTGGATTTTAAGTCCAGCGTGTATACCATTTCACCACCTCGGCAAATTTATTATTTTATTATTTTAAAAAATATTTATGGAGCGGGTGACCGGATTTGAACCGGCGATCTCCTCCTTGGCAAGGAGGCATTCTACCGCTGAACTACACCCGCAAAAACATTACAACATTAAAACATTATAACATTCTATCATTTCAAACGCAGTAAAAAATCTTGATTAACTTGTAGCTTTTAGCTTGTAGAGGTTGATGGCAAAATGAAAGGTACCACTTAAAATTTGATATATTTAATATAGTTGATAAAATATATAAAACATTTATTTACTAACGGTTATTGGCAAAAATTATTCAGCCCAAGATGTCATTTCGACTGGAGCGAGCCCCTCGACTTTGCTCGGGGCAGGCTACGCGAGCGAAATGGAGAAATCCCTTTATTTTAAAGTCTTATTTATAAATTGTAGTTTAAGGGATTCCTCGACTTCGCTCGGAATGACACAATCACATTGTTATTTTTACCTTTTAATTTAAAGAAGCTTAAAAAAATTTGTCAAAGTATAATTAAAATCTATAATGGGGTGGTACCTTTCATTTTGCCAATAACCCCTACAAGCTAAGAAGCTACCAGCTACAAGCTAATTAAGTTTTCTCGCTTTTTCTGTTACTCCGTAAGATAAATATTTTCCTAACATTAAACGCGTTTGTGATTCAATTGCCGGAATTGCGCTAAAAATTATTAAAACTAAAGGTAAAAGAAGCCATTGTAAAAACATTAATAATGTTTTGTTTTTTTTATATTTTTTCGGTCGAGATGGAAGAATTATTGCGCTCAAAATACTTAATATAAAAACTCCAATCATAGAAGCGTTCATTAATTTTTCTAAAATATGCGGTGTAATTTGAATTAAAGCATTTTCGCTTTTTTGTAAATTAACAATAAATAAAGGCAGCCAGCCTAAAATAAAAATTAAAATAGAAGAAGTTGCCCAAAAAAATCCTCCCTCTAATTGATTATAATAAAAGCGAACTCTTTTTAAAAACGGCACTTGATTTCTTTTAAAATACCAAACCATAAAAGGAAAATTTTCCATACCATATGCCCAACGTCGTTGTTGTTTGTAAATATTGATCATGCTTCGCCAAAATGTTTTTCCTAAAACCGCGTCCATAGAAATTGGAATATACATTGGAACAATTGAATAATTTCCTTGATAATGAGCCATTGCTTGTAAATATATTCTTGAATCTTCTGAAATAATATCTCTTTGCCAAAATCCCACATCAACCAAAGCTTTAAAGCTCATACTATGAGAAGAAAAAGTAATTAATCTTTCTGATTTCACTAATTCTGTTAAAAGCCAAAAAGTGGTACAGTTAGACACCACTCTTGTTATGGCCGGCGCGTCCCAAATATTATTATGAAATAAAGCTAACGGTTGATAACTAACTTTTGTTGGATTTGGATGTGTTAAATATTTATAAGTTAAACAGCAAAAATATTGAAAATGCGGACATGCGTCTATATCAAAACAAGAAACAATAATATTTTCATAAGGAATTTTTTCTTGATCAATAAATTTTTTTGCTTTTTCTCCGGCCCAAGCAATATTTGATCCTTTACCAGCAAGATCACCTGGTAAACCATAAGGATGCAGAGTAATTAAAAATTTATAAAATTTATTTTCAAATTCTTTTTTAATTATTTCGGCATTTTTAAAAAAATTTTCCTTATCTTTTTCTTCTCCGGACAAAATAATGATTATTTTATCTAAAGGATAATTTGTTTTACTTAAATTTTTAAAAGTAGTTTTAATAACTTCTATGCTTTCTTTATAAGTAGGAAGAACAATGAGATGATAAAGTTTTTCCCAATTATGTATTAATTTAACCTTTTCTAACCAATTAATTTTTATATCAGTTTGAAAACGTTTCCAGGCGACAAAAACATAAAATAAAAAATAAATAATTCTAAAAAACCAATATAAATCAAAAACAATAATAAAATAAATAGCCCAAATGGGCTTTAAAAAAGAAATTATAATTGTCGTGAAAAATGTTATCCAAATTAACGCGCCAGGAATAATTTCTAAAAAACGATATTTAATATAATCTTGCTTTGAAAACATAAAATCATTTTAACATTGTAACATTTTAACATAAAAACATTTTGCCATTTTTTATTTTACATTTAATTCTTTATCAAAAAATAATCGACATGAATTTATTGTCACTAATAACATTCCTGTAATTATTGAAATATTTACAATTAATGGAGTTAAAAGAATTTCTAAAGGAAAATAAAAAAAACCAGTCGCTATTGGTAAACATAAAGCGCTGCAAAAAAGCGCTAAAAATATGTTTTGTTTCGCTTTTCTTAAAATTTTTTTAGAAATTTTTATTACCCAGGGAATTTCCATAAGATTATCTTTAAGCAAAATAATATCCGCTATTTCTTTGGTTATTTCTGAAGTTTTTCCTAAAATAATTCCAATATCAGCCTGAGCTAAAGCCGGAGCGTCGCCAATTCCATTTCCAATTAAAGCCGCTATTTTGTTGCTCATTTGAATTTTTTTTATTTCATCTTCTTTTTCATTTGGCAAAACTTGAGCTAAAATTTCTTCTATGTTTAATGCCGTTGCAACCGCTTTTGTGGTTCTATATGTATCTCCGGAAATTAAAATTATTTGTTGATTCATTTCTTTTAAATTTTCAATAGCTTCTTTGGCTTTTGTTTTTAAAGTGTCGCAAATACCAATTAAACCGATTATTTGATTGTCATAAGCAACAATTAAAACAGTTCGGGTTGCTATTTCTAATTCTTCTATTTTTTTATTTAAATTCGAATAATCCAATCCGTGTTCTTTCATTAATATTTGATTTCCCAAAAGAGTTTTTTTATTATTAACCATTCCTTCTACTCCAAAACCCTGCCGTCCTTGAAATTCTTTACATTCTAAAAAATAAATATTTTCATTTTTAGCCAAAGAAAGAATTGTTTGAGCCAATGGTCGTATTGATTTTTGTTCTAAACTGGCAATAATTTGTAAAATTTCTCTTTTTGAATATGCATTAGAATACGAAATTATTTCTGTCACCATAGGATTGCCAAATGTTACCACTCCGGTTTTTGTGAAAACAATTGTGTCTAATTTATTAAGCGTTTCTATTATTCTTTTATCTTTAATAAAAATTCCTCTTTTTTTTATTAAATAAGAACTAATGACAAAAGGAAGCTGAGCGGCAAAACCTAAGGCAGGAGAACATATTAAAATTAAAACAGAAATTGAAATAGCAAAAGAAAATAAAAAAGATTTTTCAATTGAAAAAAACCATATCAGAAAACTAAGCAAAGAAATTACCAATATAATTGGTAAAATATATATAGAAATTCTACTTTCAAAACTTTGAAATTTTGGTTTCTCTTCTATGGATTTTTTAACTAAATTTATAATTTGAGAAAGCGTTGAATCATTTCCCATTCTTGTTGGTCTAATTTTTAAAGTTCCATATTTATTGGTTGTTCCGCTTATTACCACATTATTAAATTCTTTTTCTTTAAAAAAACTTTCGCCGCTCATTAAAGTTTCATCTACGCTTGAAACTCCCTCAACAACAATTCCGTCAATTGGAATTATTTCATTTGGATAAACAACCACTGTATCAATGTTTTTTAGAGAAATTCTTGGAATAAATATTTCTTGATTTTCTCTTATTATTCTAATTTTTTCAGGAATAATATTTTCAAGCTCTTTAATTATTTCTCCTTTTTCAATTTTAGATTTAGATTTTACATATTTTAATAAAGTCATAAATAAAATAATCAAGGCCATTGCGCTGAAATAAATTTTAAAATCAGCAATAAAAAAAACAGCTACAACACTATAAAAATAAATAACTAAAATAGATATTTCAGTTAATGTGTCAATGTTCGCTGTTTTGTCTTTAAAAAAATATTTAATTCCTGTAAAAAATTGTGGGAAAGCAATAAGGACTAAAAAAGTTGTAAGAAAAAATAAAATAATTTCTTCATTTTGAATGAAATGATTTAAAGAAGCAATAATAAAAATTGCCACTCCTAAACAAATAATGAAAATAACGAATTGTTTTATTTCATAAAAATTTCTTTTTACATAAAGCGTTTTCATGTAAAAAAATTAGCATATTTTAGCCATTTTGTCAAATTTTTCTTTTTAAAATCAAAGGTTAAATCTCTAATAGTTTTTTGTCCGCTTATCTTATACTAATATTGACATACATATTATTTGATATACAATTATAACAATTATGATTTTATGCAGGTGTCGTATAATGGTTATTATATCAGCCTTCCAAGCTGAGGACGACGGTTCGATTCCGTTCACCTGCTCCATAATTTTATTGCGCGGAATATGCGGAGGTTTAACTTCCGACACTCCGAATGAAATTTAAAAAATTTAAAAAAATACACGGGTCGAACCCGTGCATATTAAAATAATTTTGCTATAAAAATAATATTATGCCCTTTCCAAAAATTTGTTTTTTTGTGTTTTTGGGTATAATATTTTTTTATTACTTTAAATCCTGTTTTTTTAAACAACTCAGACAATTCTCTCATTGTAAAAGCGTGATAATATCGATGAATAATTTCATCTTTTAATTTCCAAGGCATAAAAACATCGCCAAAATCTAAATTCATTATTGTTTTTGAAAAATAAAATATAATTTTTTTAAAAAAATTTTTAATAACAAAGAAAAAAAATTTCTTTTGATAAAGGTTCCAATTGGTCATAATTAAAATTCCATCTTTTTTTAAAACTCTTTTTATATTTTCTAAAACTTTTATTCTCAACTCTTTTGAGGGAATGTGATTGAAAACAGCAACGCAAAAAATTACATCAAATTTTTGATCTTCAAAAGATAAATCTAACGCATCCTCAATAAAAAAATTGACTTTGGTTAATTTATATTTTTCTTTTGCTATTTCAATTAATTTTTCGCAATTATCAATGCCGAAATAATTTATTTTTTTATTATTAAATAATTCAAAAAGTCGACCATTACCACAACCTAAATCTAAAATAGTATCGCCATTTTGAATGTATTGATTAAATTCTTTTAAATCTTCCCAAAGATACTGACGAGTATCGCTAAATTCTTCAGCAATTTTCTCATAATCTTTTTTTGTTTTTTTTAATAAAAATTTTACAATTTGTAAATTCATTTATGTTAAATTTAATAATTAAAAAAATAATTAAATTAAAACCTCAAAATCAATCAGAACTTTCTAAAATAAAAAGAAAAATTTGCGGTGAGTTTAAAGTAGCTCCGATTGCCAATTCAAATCTTTTTGAAATTTATCAAAATCTTTTAAACAAAAAAGAAATTTCTAAACAAAATTGGCTGGAAAATTTATTTAAAAAACATCCGATCAGAACTCTTTCCGGAGTGGCTGTGGTTGCTATTTTAACTAAACCGTATCATTGCCCTGGAAAATGTTTTTATTGCCCGACCGAAAAAAAAATTCCAAAAAGTTATTTATCCAATGAACCGGCGGTAATGCGAGCAATTCTTTGCGAATTTGATCCATATAAACAAATTCAAACGCGACTAAAATCATTGGAAGCAACCGGACATTCTACTGATAAAGTAGAATTAATTATTATGGGCGGAACGTGGTCTTATTTGCCAAAACAATACCAAACATGGTTTATTAAAAAATGTTTTGAGGCTTTAAATAATCAAAACAATCAAAATAAAAAAATAAATAACTCTTTACAACAATTACAAAAAGATAACGAAAAAGCTAAATACAGATGCGTTGCTTTGACATTGGAAACGCGGCCTGATTTCATTGATTTTAAAGAAATAAAAAGAATGCGAAAACTTGGTTGCACAAAAGTAGAATTAGGCGCGCAATCTTTAGATGATTCTATTTTACAATTTAATATCAGAGGACACAAGGTAAAACAAATAATTCAGGCGACAAAATTACTCAAAGACGCCGGATTTAAAGTTTGTTATCACATGATGCCAAATTTGCCTGGCTCAACTTTAAATAAAGATTTAAAAATGTTTAAAAAATTATTTGATGATTCAAATTTTAGACCGGATTTGTTAAAAATTTATCCTTGCGTAGTGACAAAAAATTCAAAACTTTATAATTTTTGGAAACAAAAAAAATATCAACCATATTCCACTAAACAATTGATTAATCTTTTGATTAAAATTAAAATGATTATTCCTAATTATGTGAGAATTATCAGAGTTATTCGCGACATTCCGTCAAACAGTATTGAAGCGGGGAATAAAATCTCTAATTTGCGAGAAATTGTTCAAAATGAAATGGAAAAACGACAATTAAAATGTCAATGCATCAGATGCAAACAAATAAAAACGCAAAATGAAAAATTTAAAATTCAAAACATTAAATTGTTTATTAAAAAATATGAAGCGTCAAATGGGACAGAATATTTTTTAAGTTTTGAAGATTTGGAACGAAAAAATTTATACGCCTTTTTACGATTAAGAATTTTGCCTCAATTAACAAACGATCAAGTATTAACAGTTTTAAAAAATTGCGCGATTGTTCGCGAGGTTCACACTTACGGACAAACAGTTGCTATTGGCAAAAGAGACAAAAAAGCGATTCAACATTTTGGTTTAGGAAAAAAATTAATACTTGAAGCGGAAAAAATTGTTCAAAATCTTGAAATTAAAAAAATAGCCATAATTTCCGGAATTGGCGTTCGTGAATATTACAAAAAATTAGGATATGGACTGCAAAATGAATATATGATAAAATTTTTATAGATATATTTACTTTTTTCTTTTTACTTTTTATGCTTTCTATTTATCGAAAATATAGACCGCAAACTTTTGAAGAATTAGTTGATCAAGATCATATTAAAATTACTTTGGAGAATGAAATTAGAACCGATCAAATTAGTCATGCTTATTTATTTTCTGGACCCAGAGGCGTTGGAAAAACCACCTGCGCTCGTCTTTTAGCTAAAACAATTAATTGCCAAAATAGAAAAAATGGGGAAATTAAACATTGTAATAAATGCGCGGCTTGCAAAGAAATTAGCCAGGGAAAATCTTTGGATGTTATGGAAATTGACGCTGCTTCACAAACCGGCGTAGATAATGTCAGAGAAAATATTATTGAAAATTCCCGCTTTATGCCTCATTTTTTTAAATATAAAATTTTTATTATTGACGAAGCGCACATGCTTTCTATTTCAGCTTTTAACGCTCTTTTAAAAATTTTGGAAGAACCTCCGGCTTATATTATTTTTATTTTAGCCACAACAGAAATTCACAAAATTCCAAAAACAATTATTTCTCGTTGCCAACAATTTAATTTTAAAAAAATCAATTTTTTAGAAATTGAAAAAAGATTAAATAAAATTTGCCATTCAGAAAAAATAAAAGTTGATCAACAAATTTTAAAAAATATCGCTCATCAAAGTCAAGGATATCTTCGCGACGCTGAAAGTTTACTGAGTCAAATTTTAGTTTTAGGAGAAAAAAAAATAACCCTTGAACAGGTTGAATTTATTTTGCCAATTTCTAATTTTGATTTAGTTTTAAAATTTTTAGAGCATCTTTTTGAAAAAAACAAAAAAGAAATTTTAATTTTAATTAACAAATTAGTTGAGCAAGGAATTGATTTGAAATATTTTATCAATGATTGCATTGAAATAATGCGAAAAATTTTATTAATAAAAATAGATTCTATTCTTAATGAATTTTCTCAAAAAATGGACAAAGACATTGAGATAAAAATTCTAAAATTAACAGAAAAAATAGAAATAAAAAAATTATCAGAAGCAATTGAAATTTTAATTAAAACACAAAAAGAATTAGGGGAAACGGATATTGTTCAATTACCATTAGAAATGGCTGCTTTAAAAATTATAGGAAATACCCAAAATAAGAATCAAGAATTAAGAATTAAGAATCAAGAATTAAGAATTAAGAATCAAGAAAATATAAAAACATTAAAACATAATAACATTCTAACATTAGAACATAATAACATTCTAACATTAAAACAAACACTAGAACAAAATAATATAAAAACACAGAAAGAAACTGAAAAGTCTCGCCTCACCGAAAACATCGAATCAAAGCAGACAAAAGTTAAAAATCAAAATCAAAATAAAAATATTAAGTTTGAAAAAATTCAAGAAAAATGGGGAGAAATTTTAGAAGAAATAAAAAAATTCAACCATTCTATTTTTACTTTTTTAAGAACAGCTGAATTAATTTCTTTGGAAAAAAATGTATTACAAATTGGCTTTAAATATAAATTTTATCAAGAAAGAATTAATGATAGAAAAAATAAAGAAATCATTGAAAGTGTTTTAGAAAATATTTTAAAACAAAAAATTATTCTTAAAATAAAATTCATCTCTCAAAAAGATGTTTCTTTTAAAGAAAATCAGGATAAATTTTTGAATAATATTTTAAATATATTTAATGGAAAAATCGTAGAATAAACTTTTATTAATATTGTTCGGGGATCGTCTAATGGTAGGACACAAGGTTCTGGTCCTTGGAATCAAGGTTCAAATCCTTGTCCCCGAGTTTTTTTTGACGATCGTCCAGTTTTACCACAACATTTTGGAATTACGATCTCCGAAAACTACGGAAGTCTCACTTCCGTAGTTTTCTATAAAATAAAAAAGCGGGTTTGTATCTACAAACCCGCTTTTTTATTTTATATATATTTTTCATTAAAAAAACCATGTTATTTTGAAGGCAACAAAACTGTTAAAAAATTTAAACTCTTAAAAGATATTGGAGAATTTATTTGAGCTTTTTGAAATAATTCTTCTGATGAGTTTATTATTTTTTCTATTTGTCCAACCACTAATCCTCGAGGAATATTATTTTCAAGTCCACTAGTAATCACTAAATCCCCTACTTGGATTTTTATATCTTGAGGAATTAATTCCATAATTAAAGATAGATTATATTCTCCCTTAACTAATCCGTTTGTTTTTGGATAATTTTGGATAACAGCCGCTATTAAACTATGATTTTCAGTAATAGGTAAAATTTGGGCTGTATATTTATCTACTTTAATAATTTTGCCAATTAAAAATCCTTGCGTTATAACCGGCAAACCCTCTATTAATCCATCGTTTTTTCCTTTATTAATAATCAAAGTTTGAAAACCCAAATCATTTTTTCCCCCAATAATTTGAGATATGACAAAAGGAAGATTATTTTTTTTAATAAAATTTAATTCTTTTCTTAAAATTTCATTTTCTTGCGACAATTCTTCTATTTGTCCTTTTTTAACAATTAAGTTCTGAATTTCTTGTTTAAGTTTTTTGTTTTCTTGTATTATTTTTTCTTTTGAAGATAAAAAAAATGTTTTTTCTCGAATTTTATTAGCTATTTGATAAGTTTTTAATTGAATGGGTAAAAAAATTTTTTGAAAAAAATTTTCTAAAGGTAATAACAATTTAATTTGATGAAAAAAAATAAGTAAAATAATTGTTGTTATTATAATAAAAAATAATCTAAATTTAAAAATTAATTTAAGCATATATAATAAAATAAATCCAAATGTCAAATGATAAAGTAACCAGTAATAAAAAATCAAAATGTAAAAATTTCTGCCTACGGCAGATCTGCCGTAGGCAGAGAACTTTGAGTTTTGAATTTTGAGTTTATTATTTAATTGGCATAAGATTTTTAAAATTTAAAACGTCTGTTTCAGGCTCTATAAAAGTTTTTGTTATAAAAGGTAAAAAATTTGTCCAACTTGTTGATAAAAATCTTTTTTCTTTGGATAAAAATTGCTTGGCGGGAATAATGTTTACGCCAACAATTTTATCATTTTGATAAAGAATAACTTTAAAAAAAGTTTCCCAAAAACTATAAGAGCTATTATTAGTAACTTCAAAATTAACTCGATTAGCATTGTTTTTTTTCTCTAAAGTAATTTGAGATCCGATTGGAAAATATTTTATATTTTCAATTTTAAATTGAGTTTCAGGAATTTTAGATAAATACCTTATTCTTTTCCATTGAATATTTAAAATTTTTAATTCCGCTGCTGGATTTTTTGTTAAACTTTCAAAATTAAAATCCATTAAAAATTTTTTTTCGTTAGGCAAAATAAAATTTGTTTTTATATTACCTTCTTTGCCATTTAAAATAAATTGATAATCATATTGAGCAGTCCATTGAAAATTTAAATTCTCTATTTGTGAAATTGTATCATATTTTTGATTTCTAGATGCAACATTATTAGTTAGTAAAATTACAAGATCTTTTGGTTTATTTTTTTCTCTAAATAAATTATAATCAATTAAATCCTTACTTAGAGAATTTAACATTGTTTGATACTGTTTTTGATTTTTCAAATAAACAATAATATTAAAAGACAAAATACCTATTAAAATTATATTTAAAATAATTAAGCCAATAATAACGCTTAATTTAATTCTTTTTTTGTGAGTTGAAATCCAATAAGCCAATTTAAATTGTTCTTTGGTTAAAGGCATAATTTATCAGTTATCGATTTGCCATTTTAACAAAACGAGCAAGCTACAAGCTAATAAAATAGATAAAATTTGTTTCACAAATTTTGTAATTTTTCTGCCTACGGCACCATGCCTTCGGCAGGCAGGGATCTCCCGAAGGGAGATAATTTTTGATTTTTCTTCTTAAACTCTTAAATTCTTACTAAAAATCGTGAATTACGAAATACAACAATATTCAGAAATTTGTTAATTTTTTTGCTGCGGAACTCGCTCGTTATCACTCGCTTAGACAGTCACGCTGCAAAAATTAACAAATTTCTTCATTTCGTAATCCAAGGTAAGAAGCTAAAAAACTAATTGAAGTTAAAAGCTAATTCATTAGTGCGGTTATACAATTCCGCTAGAACCTATTTTATCAAAAATTCCTGAAAAAACCAGTGCCTGTCGCAGGCAACGGGCAGGACAAAGCTAAAAGCAAAACGGCTCGGGCACAAAAAATTTTCTTTGGGTATGGGGCAAAAGGAAATTTTTTACGCCCTCACCCTTTATTTTTTTCGAAAAGTGGAATACAAAAGTATTATTTCCCTGTTATTAATCCACCGTTATAGTTTAACTTATATACTAGTTGTTTTTTGCAAAAAATTTTTTCTTCACCAACAAAATCTTCTAATGCTCCTTTTAGTTTATTAAAATATTCAAAATCTACTTGTCTAAAATTATTTGAACCCCTAAATGGTTTATCTTCTGTAACCTTTTTTAACGCTTCCTGGAGAAATTGATAAATTTGTTTCGCCGGAATCATTCCTGAAATTATTCTCCCGTAATAATTCATACCCCAAACCATTTTATCATTTTGCCAGACAATTTCTTCGCCAATAAAAGAATTGAAACCAAAATATCTATCACGATATTTGAACTCTTTTTCTTTAAATTCAAACTCCTTAGCTCCATCGGAAAGAACTTTTTCTCCACCTTCGCCACTTGAAGCATAAGTGTTAATTTTCGCTTTTACTAAAAATTTACTTAATTGGTTTATATCCATAATAGTTGTGCTTATTCTATTTATAGAATATCAAATGTTATCAACGCTGTAAAGAAAATGTACAAGATGAGTACATAGGTAACACTTTTGAAAATTCTAATGGTGTCTTGTAATTTAAAGATTCGCGCGGTCTTCTAAAATTATATTCAATTAACCATTCGGTCAAATTTTTGTTAAATATTTCTGTTTCAGAATGAAAATTTCCCAAATTAACAAGCATAACATTTTATTTTGCTGTATTATGATATTATCGCGTTGCTATATCACATTGCTACGACAAAATAAATTTATTGTCTTGACAATTTATTTTGAAGCATATATTCTATATTATATAGAATATAACATATTAGTAAAGTTATATTAAAAATAATATAACTATAATTTATGGAAATAATAAAAAAAGAAAATTTAATAGAAATTTTAGCTCCTCTTAATTTTTGGGGGAAAGAACAAGAAACCGGCATAAAAAGAGAAAATTATCTCAAAAAATTAAAAGAATTAGCAAAATCAAAAGAAGACGCAATAGCTTTGATAGGAGTAAGAAGAGCTGGAAAAACTTTTTTAACAAAACAATTTTTAAAAGAAAAAATCAAAGAAGAAACTTTGTATGTTAATTTTGAAGATCCAAAATTAGAGCCATATCTTTCTTTAAATTTGCTGGAAGAAATTTACGAGGCTTACAGAAGTTATGTTAATGAAAAAAAATTCGCATGGCTCGTTTTAGATGAAATTCAAAACATTGAAAAATGGGAAAAATGGGTGAGAATAATGCAGGAAAAAAAAGAGAAAGTAAAAATTATTATTACTGGATCGTCTTCAAAATTATTAAGCGGAGAATTTTCTTCTCTTTTAACTGGCAGAACTTTATTTTTAAAAACATGGCCTCTATCTTTTAAAGAATTTTTAAATTTTAAAAAAATAGATTTTGAAAAAAAATATGATTATTTGGCAAAATCCGCTCAAATTAAAAGATTGCTTTTGGAATATTTAAAATACGGAGGTTTTCCAAAAGTGGTTTTAGAAAAAAATGAAAATTTAAAAAAAGAATATTTGCAAGAAATATTTGAGGGAATAATTTATCGGGATATTATATCAAGATATAAAATAAAAGATGTTTACTTAGTAAAAACAATAGCCGAACTTTCTTTAAATTATTTTTCTTCCTTATTGTCAGCTTCTAAATTAAGAAATGTTTTAGTTTCTCTATATAAAAAGAAATTTTCTCCAAACCTTGTTGTGGAAATTTTACATTATTTAGAAAACGCTTTTTTAGTTTTTGCTTTGCCAATTTTTTCTTTTAAAATTAAAAATCAGCTTCAATATCCTAAAAAAATTTATTGCGTTGATTCTGGATTAATAAATATTCTTTGTTTTGGATTTTCTCAAAATATAGGAAAATTTTATGAAAATTTGGTTTTTTTAGAATTAAAAAGAAATTCTTTTGTTTTTGATTTTGATATTTTTTATTGGAAAGATGGAACTGGCAAAGAAGTTGATTTTGTTATTTTAGAAAAAAGAAAAGTTAAAAAACTTATCCAAGTTTGTTATAAAATGGAAAATGAAAAAACAAAAAATAGAGAAATTAACGCTCTTTTAAAGGCCAGCCAAGAATTAAAATGCAATGATTTATCAATAATTACTCAAGACTTTGAAGGAGAAGAAAAAATTAATGGGAAAAAAATAAAGTTTATACCATTATGGAAATGGCTGTTAGAATAATTTTGGATTTTGGATTTTAATAATTTTTTAAAAATTAATTTATAATAATTGCAAATTGCAGATTTTAAATTGCAAATTTTTAAAGCGTAAAATGCAAAATGACAATTAACTAAGAGTAATCTGTAATTCGTAACTAGTAACTATAATTTGCCAAAGGCAAATAACAAAAAATGTAAAATGCAAATATCAAAATGTAAAATGACAATGCAAAATTCAAAATTATAAATCTAAGTAATAAATAAA
>CAYHOD010000014.1:0-13430 GCA_964358215.1 uncultured Gammaproteobacteria bacterium
ATAATGTTTTTTTAAAAAATTAGTTGCAATTTGAAAATTCCGGACACTACTGGGTCCGACCTCCAAACACCTCCAAACATTATAATCTAATTAAGAATATAGTACATTCCTCCCAAATGTTTTATTTTTCCATTTATTTCCATCATCGTCAAAACGCTATTTATTATTGTTGAACTTAATTTAGATAATTCAATTAATTTATCAATATGAATTGGTTCTTCGGATAAATATTTTAATAATTCAGCCTCTTCTTTGTTTGAGGGTTTGATAATTTTTTTAACAATAGGCTTAACTGTTCTGACAAAATTTAAAGCGTCTAAAATATCATTGGCATTATCAACCAGCTTGCCTCCCATTTTAATTAAATTATTACAACCAACGGAATTCACGTTATGAATATTGCCAGGAATTGCAAAAATTTCACGGCCTTGTTCTAAAGCGTAACGAGCCGTGATTAACGCGCCACTTTTTTCCGGAGCTTCAATTATTAAAGTTCCTAAAGTTAAACCAGAAATAATTCTATTGCGATAAGGAAAAAAATATCTTTGGGGAAGAGTTTCTGGCGGATATTCAGAAATTAAAAGTCCGTTTTGTTCAACAATTTTTTGAGCTAAAATTTGATTTTCAGCGGGATAGATATTTTTTTTATTCAAGCCCGATCCTAAAACAGCGATTGTTCGACCGTTAGATTCAAGGGTAATTTGATGAGCCAAACTATCAACTCCTTTTGCCAATCCCGAAACTATAACTAAATTATTTTGAACTAAATCTTTGACAATTTTTAAAATAATTTGTTTTCCATAAATACTTATTTTTCGAGTTCCAACGATAGCCAAACTAAATTCATCTTGTTTTTGAAAATTTCCTTTGTAAAATAATAAAGCAGGGGGGCTATCAATTTCTTTAAGTAATTTAGGATATTCCGGATCATTAAAAGCGATTGTCTTAATATTTTCTTTATTTAATATTTCTAATTTTTCATCAGGATTTATTGTTTTACGTTTTGAAATTATTTTTTCAACAATATTTTTTTCCAAACCGGCTTTTTCTAATTCATTTGCGTTAGCTTGCCAGGCTAATTCTAAATTTTTAAAATAATTTAAAAGTTTTCTAAAACGCGCGCTTCCAATTTCCGGCAGATATGAAAAAGCGATCCAATATTTTAAATCCATAAAGGCATTATAACATTATAACATAATAACATAATAACATGGTAACATTGCGAAAAACCTTAATTAGCTTGTAGAAAAAGAATGTGATATAAATGGAAAATGTAAAAATCTCTGCCTACGGCACCATGCCTTCGGCAGGCATGGATCTGCCGAAGGCAGAAAAAATCAAAATGACAATTAACTAAGAGTAATCTGTAATCCGTAACTCGTAACTATAATTTGTCAAAGGCAAATTATTAATTTAATTACTGATTACGAGTTACGAGTTACTTTTATTTATTTTGAACTTTGAGTTTTGAATTTTGACTTTTATTATATTTCTACAAACTAAAAAGCTACAAACTATTTATTCCGTATTCTTTAAAAATTTTTTCAATTTCATCGTATTCTAATTCTTCTTTTTGCAATAATTCATTAGCAAATCGTTCAACTATTTCCCATTTATTTTTTAATATTTCTTCCACTTCTTTAACGCAAGAAAAAAGAATTTCTTGCGTTTCATTGTTTAATTTTTCTTTTATATTTTCAGAAAGCTGAGCCTCTGGAATAATTGTATAATCGCCAATAAATTCATTTTTTCCCATACCAAATTTCCAAACCATATCATGAGCGATTTGCATTGCTCCTTTAAAATCGCTTGCCACTCCGTCAGAAGTAACTTTATATTTTAATTTTTCCGCGACATATCCAGCAATAGAAACTTTAACATCAGCTAAAATTTTATTTTTGCTAGAAGTAAAAAGTTCTTCTCTTGGCTGCGAATAAACAACGCCTAATGTTTCTTTGCGTGAAGTGATTGAAGCTTTAAAAACATCATTTGTTGGATGTAAAAGATACATTGTCACCAAATGTCCCGCTTCATGAAAAGCAATCATCTCTCTTTCTTTCGGAGTTATTTTTCTTTGACGTTTAATTCCTATATCAATTCTTTCAATCGCCTCGGTAATATCTTTGTAAAGAACTTCGTCTCTATTTTCTCGAGTTGCGATTAAGGCCGCCTCTTTAATAATATTTTCAATATCAGCCGGTGATTTATAAACCGCTTTTTGAGCCAATCGAGAAATATTAATTGAAGAAGAATCATATTTTATTTTACTTAAATAATATTTAAAAATTTTTTCTCTGCCGATTAAATCCGGACGGTCAATATAAATTTTTCTATCAAATCTACCCGGTCTTAAAAGCGCTGGATCTAATATTCCCTCCGCGGCATTAGTCGCGCCAATAACAATAACATCAACGCCTTTTTCTCTTAATCCATCCATTTCAACCAACAATTGATTTTGAGTGGAATTTGTTTCTTGTCCGCCGCCCATAAAACTAAAAGATCTTTGATGGCCAATTGCGTCAAGTTCATCAATAAAAATAATGCAAGCGCCGTAACCATATGCGAGCATTCGCGCTTTTTTAAAAAGTTTTCTTACTCTTGACGCGCCAACTCCGACAAAAATTTCCGTAAACTCGCTGCCAGAAGTTGAAAGAAAAGGCACTTTTGCTTCTGTGGCAATCGCTTTTGCCAGATAAGTTTTTCCGCAGCCAGGAGGTCCAACCATTAAAAGTCCTCTGATTATTTTTCCGCCAATTTTCATTAAACGTTTTCTGTCTTTAATTAATTCAACAACTTCCCATGCCTCTTGTTTTGATTCGTCCATTCCAATAACGTCGCTCCATTTAATGTCAACTTTCTCGCCTTTAACTTTATTTGCTGTCATTTTAGATAGTCCGCCCTGAAAAAGAAATAAATAAAGAAAAACAAAAATAACCGCGTTAATTCCGCCAATAAGCAAATTAATTGGCATTGTGGCTAAAGTAAGATTACGATAAAAAGATTCCAAAGAAGCCAATCCCCAAATAGATAAAATAATTAAAACAATTACAATAAATCCAATGAGCATTTTTAGCCAATGCATCATGAAAAATAATTTAATTTTTTTTGTGAAAAATAATTGCATAATAAGAATTGTAAATTTCAAATTGCAATTTGAAATTTTCTGGTGGGCAATAGAGGATTCGAACCTCTGACCTTCTCGATGTCACCGAGACGCTCTAACCAACTGAGCTAATTACCCCCTTATTTAATTTAAGATTTCAGATTTCAAATTGTAAATATAAAAAACGTAAAATGCAAAACGAAAAACGAAAAATGTAAAATGACAATTAACTAAGAGTAATCTGTAATCCGTAACTCGTAACTATAATTTGCCAAAGGCAAATTATTAATTTAATTACTGATTACGAGTTACGAGTTACTTTTATTTATTTTGATTTTACATTTTCTGTAATTTTGATTTTTTCTGCCTTCGGCAGATCCATGCCTGCCGAAGGCATGGTGCCGTAGGCAGAGACTTTTGCATTTTGAATTTATTTTGGTATCCCCGGTAGGAATCGAACCTACATATCCAGCTTAGAAGGCTGGTGTTCTATCCATTGAACTACAGGGACAAAAAATAAGAATCAAGAATTAAGAATTACGAATTATGGAAAATATAAATGCAAATAATTAATTTTCATAACCTTAATTCTTAATTCATGATTCTTAATTCTTATTACGCTTTTTGTCATGAAAATTTTTATAAACTTCTTTCAAATGTTTGTCTGTAACATGAGTGTAAATTTGCGTTGTTGTGATTGACGCGTGACCTAAAAGAGTTTGAACCGAACGAATATCAGCTCCGGTTGTTAAAAGGTCTGTTGCAAAACTATGACGTATTGTATGCGGAGTTATTTTTTTAGTAATCCCGGCTATTTTAGCGTATTTTTTAACAATTCTTTGAATGCTTCGCGGAGTTAAATTATTGATTTCTTGTTTGTTTTTAAATTTATCATGTCTGATAAATAAAGCAAGTTCCATATCATTGCGAGATTCTAAATATTTTTTTAACCAATATTTGGCTTGATTAGATAAAAAAACAACTCTAAGTTTTGAACCCTTGCCTCGCGTTGTAAATTCATCTTTTTCTAAATTAATTTGTTCTTTTGTAAGTTTAGATAATTCAGAAACTCGAAGTCCGGTAGAAAAAAACAATTCTAAAATCGCCTTATCTCTTAATTGAATAATATTTAATTCTTCATTATTTTTAATTTTTATCGGCGCTTCTAAAAAATTTTCTAAATCTTTTCCTTCTAAAAATTCTATTGATCTTTCTGGCATTTTTGCTAATTCAATTTTTTCCGGAGACAAAGTTTTAATGTCTCTTTTAGCCAAATATTTTAAAAAAGAACGCAAAGCGATTAGATGATAATTTTGAGTGTCTTTTTTTAAATTTTCTTTTCTTGAACTTTGAAATCGATTCAACCAAAGCCTGTATTTGCGAATTAATTCTAAATTAATATTTTCTGGATTTGATTCTTTTGACCAATTTAAAAATCGATCCAAATAAAATTTATAATTTCTGATCGTTTTTTGGCTTCGATTTTTTTCTATTTCAAGATATTCCAAAAAATCTTGAAATAATTGTTCTAAAATAAACATAAAAACATTTTAACATTAAATTATTTTACGACAACATTAATTAAAAATCAAAATAAATAAAAGTAACTCGTAACTCGTAATTCGTAATCAGTAATTAAATTAATAATTTGCCTTTGGCAAATTATAGTTACTAGTTACGGATTACTCTTAGTTAATTGTCATTTTATATTTTGATATTTTAATTTTAATTTTTTTTTGAAAAAAAGCAAATTTTTAAAATTTGTGCTATAATGATTTCGGATTTCGGATTTCGGATTTCGGATTTCGGAAATTGTTAATTTTTTCTAAACTTTAGCAAAAAATTATTTAACCAATCATATTGTCATTTCGACTGGAGCGAGCCCCTCGACTTTGCTCGGGGCAGGTTTTGTGAGCGAAATGGAGAAATCCTTCTATGCTGTCATTTCGACTGGAGCGAGCGGAATGGAGAAATCTCTTGAATTTTAGTTTAAGGGATCCCTCGGCTTCGCTCGGGATGACACAGTTAATTTGATAATTAAGTCAGAAATTTGCCAAAGTTTTGTTAGATTTTTATGTTACAACTAATTTTTATTAGCATTTTTATCTTTGGTCTAATTATAGGGAGTTTTTTGAATGCTTTAATTTGGCGAATGCATACTAAAAAAAGCATGATGGAAAGATCTTGTTGTCCAAAATGCAAACACACTTTGGGAATTAAAGATTTAATTCCTTTGTTTAGTTTTTTTTCACAAAAAGGAAAATGTCGTTATTGTCAAAAAAAAATATCTTGGCAATATCCCTTAGTTGAATTTTTTACTGGAATACTTTATTGTTTTGTTTTTTTAAAAAATTCTGATATAAGTTTGTTGTCATATAATTCAATTACTTTATTTCGCGATTTATTTTTTATTTCCGTTTTAATAATAATTTTTGTTTATGATTTAAAATACGGATATATTTTAGACAAAGTAACTCTACCGGCAATGTTAGTTGGATTAATATTAAATTTAATTTTAGAAGTACCTTGGCAAAATTTATTATTAGCCGCAATAATTGGAGGAGGATTTTTTTTAGCTCAATTTTTAATTTCAAAAGGACAATGGATTGGCGGGGGAGATATTAGAATGGGGGCTTTAATGGGATTTTTTTTAGGTTGGCCTCAAATTTTGGTCGCTTTATTTTTTTCTTATATTATTGGCGCAATAATAGGAGTTAGTTTGATTATTCTTAAAAAGAAAACATGGAAAAGCGAAATTCCTTTTGGTGTTTTTTTGACAATCGGCGCGATAATAAGTTTGTTTTTTGGTGAACAAATTTTATTAATCTATGGTTTGTAAGCTGTAATTATAAAAAGCTATAAGATTAAAATTATTTTTATATTTTTTATGTTTTCTAAAAAGCTACAAGCTACAAGCTACAAGCTAAGTAAGGGTTTTTCTATTATAGAATTAATGGTTGTTATTTCTATAATTGGAATTATGAGCGGTTTAATGTTCGCTAATTACAGACAAGGGGAACGCGATACTGCTTTGGAATATAGCGCTCAACAAATAGCTCAAGATATTCGTCATGCTCAAAATTTATCCTTAGCTGGTCCTAAAGATACATATGGATATGGAATTCGTTTTAAGAAAAATAAACCATCAGAATATTTTATTTATGGAGACGAGGGTAGTAAAAATAATAATCATCAATATAATGAAGGCGAAGATGGTACTCCAAATCCAATTGTTTTATCTAATAATATTGAAATAAATGATATTATGATTAATCTAACTACAAATAATGTTGCGGATATATTTTTTGCGCCGCCAGATCCAGTTACTTATATTAATGGTAATAACGCAAATAATACAAAAGCAGAAATTAAAATTTGTTCTACTATACAAACAAATAAATGTAAAATTATTAGCATTACAACAACCGGGCAAGTTGACGTCAGCAATCAGTAATCCTATGGGAGTTGAACTCCCATAGATTGTTAATTTTTATTTTGCATTCTGTTATTATGTTAAAATGTTTTAATGTTAAAATGCGCAATGGTTTTAGTATTTTGGAAACGGTTGTTTCTCTGGGTATTATTACTATTGGAATAATAGGCGTGTTAGGTTTATTTACTCAAACAATTCGCAGCGGCGAAATAAGTTTTAATCAAGAAATTGCCATAAATTTAGCGCAAGAGGGAATTGAAGTTATTAGAAATCAAAGGGATAGCAATTGGATAATACCAAACATAGATTGGAATGATGGAATAAATGGCACAGAATATAAAGTTAATTTTAAAAATGATAATACTTGGGAAATAATAGAAGCAACGGGATTTCAAAAACTTTATTTAAGAAGTGAAAAAATTTATACTCATGAAACTGGGAACAATACCCAAACTATTTTTGAAAGAAAAATTGAAATTAAAAATAATACAGATATGTTAGAAATAACATCAACCGTTCAATGGACAGAAAGAGGAAATACACAATCAATAATTATGAAAGATAATTTATATAATTGGCAGTAAAAATATCAAATGTTATTATGTTAAAATGTTATAATGTTAAAATGCGCAGGGGTTTTAGTCTTATCGAGCTTACTGTATCAGTGGCTATTTTTGCTATAATAATAGTCAGCGCTGGAAATATTTTTATTCAAATTTCTAAAGCGCAAAAAGAAATGCTTGCAAAACAAATTTTAATTGATGAGGGTCGATATATTATAGAATCAATGATAAAAGATATTAGAATGGGATATAAATTTACAGTGGAAAATAACACTCGACTTAATTTTACGCGATACAATGGAAAAAATAATTTTTATTGTCTATCAGAGGATGATGGAACTTGTGGTCAAACAGGAACTTGTTTGGCTAAAACAGAATGCGCAGAAGGAGAAACACAAGAAATATGTTTTGCAAAAACTACTGGTCAACCTATTTCTTCAGAAAAAGTAAATATTAAAAATTTAGAATTTTCTATTAACACAACAACAGGGCAACCTCTTATTACTGTAATTTTAACTTTAGAACCCAAAGATTATAGAGGAATAAAGCCTCTTTTAAAATTACAAAATACAGTGAGCCAAAGGTGTTTAAAAACTGCCGGAGCTTGCGCAGAAAACTTGTAGCTTTTTAGCTTTTTAGCTTGTGGGAATATAAATGAATTTTTGATTTTTATATTTTTCTTAATTCTTGATTCTTGTTTATTATGCAAGAAAAATTATTAGAAAATTTAAATGAAGAACAAAAAAAAGCGGTGGTTTATAAAAACGGACCTTTGCTTATTGTTGCCGGAGCGGGAACTGGAAAAACCACTGTTATTACAACCAAGATGGCTTGGTTGATTTTACGCAATCAAATTAAACCGGATGAAATTTTAACTTTAACTTTTACTGACAAAGCGGCGGAAGAAATGGAAGAAAGAGTTGATCAGCTTTTACCATATGGTTATGTTGATTTATGGATTTCCACTTTTCATTCTTTTGCCGAAAGAATTCTTAAACAGCGCGCTATTGATATTGGTTTGTCTGATAATTTTAAATTATTAAATCAAACAGAACAAAATCTTTTAATTAGACGAAATTTTGATCAATTTAATTTAGATTATTATCGCCCTTTAGGTAATCCAACAAAATTTATTCAAGCTATGATTAAACATTTTTCGCGAGCTAAAGACGAGGAAATTTGGCCTGAAGATTATTTAAAATACGTCGATGAATTAAAAGGAAATTTAGACAATATGTTGAATGAGAATAATTTTAAAAAAAATAATCAAGAAACAACAGGCCAAGAAACAGAAAAAATCAATGAAATAGCCAATGCCTATCATGTTTATCAACAACTTTTATTAAAAAATAACGCTTTGGATTTTGGGGACTTAATAAATTATACTTTAAAATTATTTCGAAAAAGACCGCAAATTTTGGAAAAATATAGAAAGCAATTTAAATATATTTTGATTGACGAATTTCAAGACACCAATTGGGCTCAATATGAATTAATAAAACTTTTAGGCGCGCCAAAAAATAATATCACTGTTTCTTTTGACGATGATCAGTCAATTTATAAATTTCGCGGAGCTTCAATAAGCAATGTGATGCAATTTAAAAAAGATTATCCAAAAGCGCAACAAATTGTTTTAATAAAAAATTATCGTTCCAAACAAAATATTTTAGATTTGGCTTATAATTTTATTCAAAATAATAATCCAAACCGTCTCGAATGGCAGATGAAAAAAACACATTAATATGCAAAATTATAAAATAAATTTTTTAACAAAATACACTGGTTCAACCCGTGCACATTTATGAAAATAATTTTCTTTGGACCGCAAGGATCTGGCAAGGGAACTCAAGCTGAATTGCTTGCTCAAAAATTAAATATTCCTACAATATGCCCTGGCTCTATTTATCGTCAGGAAATCGCAAAAAAAACTAAATTAGGAAAAATTGCGGCTGAATATTTAAATAAAGGAAAATTAGCGCCAAGCGACTTAACTAATGAAATAATAAAAAAACGTTTAAAAAAAATAGATTGTAAAAATGGATTTATTTTAGACGGCTATCCAAGAGATTTGATTCAAGCTCAATTTTTAGACAAAATAACAAAAATAGATTGCGTAATTGAAATTGTTTTATTAAATAAAAAATGTTTACAAAGACTTTCTGGTCGACAAAGTTGTATTTGCGGAGTTGTTTATCATTTAAAATTTAATCCGCCTAAGAAAAAGGGAATTTGCGATAAATGCGGCAAATCTCTTTTTATTAGAGAGGACGAAAAGTCAGATGTAATAAAAAAAAGGCTTCAAATTTATTATAAAAAAACAAAACCTTTATTAAAAAAATATCAAAATAGGGGAATATTAATTAAAATAAATGGGGATCAAAGTATTCAAAATATACAAAAAGAAATAATAAAACAATTAATAGCCATAGGCTATAAAACTAATTTATGAATGGAGGTGAAAAGATGACAGAACAAAACAAACAAGAAATGCTTTCAGAAGACAATAAAAAAGATATCAAAGAAAATAAAGCAGTCGCGGCTTTAAGCTATCTTTGGATTCTAAGCATTGTAGTTTTAATTCTAAAAAAAGAAAGTAAATTTTGTCAATTTCACGCAAAACAAGGTTTAGTTCTTTGCGTTGCTTTTTTTATTTTGACGTTTATTCCATTTATTGGCTGGCTTTTAAATTTGGGAATTCTCGCGGGAATAATAATTGGATTTTTTCGCGCTTTATCCGGAGAATATTTTAAATTACCAATAATAAACGATTTAGCTGAAAAGATTAAATTTTAATTTGTTGTTATGAAAAAAATATTAATTTTTGGAGCCAAGGGAATGCTTGGTAATGATTTAATTAAAGTTTTTAAAAATCAAAATTTGATTTTATGGGATAAAGAAGAAATAGATATTACCAATGAAAATTTGTTGAACAAAAAAATTGTTCAATTAAAACCAGCAATAATAATTAATGTTGCGGCCTATACTGATGTTGATGGGTGCGAAACAAATGAAAATTTAGCCATGAAGGTTAATGCTTATTCAATTGAATATCTTGCTAAAGTTTGTAAAAAAATAAATGCGATTTTAATTCAGATTAGCACTGATTATGTTTTTCATGGAGATAAAAGAGATGGGTACAAAGAAAATGATATTCCTAAAAATCCACTCAATGTTTATGGAAAATCAAAATTATTAGGCGAAGAATTATTATTAAAAATTCAGCCTAAATTTTATTTAATAAGAACTGCATGGTTATATGGACATTATGGCAAGAATTTTGTTGATACGATTTTAAAAATCGCTAAAGAAAAAATAGAAAAAGGCGAAAAAAGCATGGAAGTGGTCAATGATCAGCATGGAAGCCCGACTTTTACTTTAGATTTAGCCAAAAGAATTAAAAAAATTTTGGAATGGAAAAAACCTTTTGGAATTTATCATGTTACTAACAATCAATATTGCGCATGGTATGATTTTGCTTTGGAAATTTTAAAAATATCTAAAATAAAAATAAAAGTAGAACCGTGTTCTACTAAAGATTTTTTGCGTCCAGCTTTAAGGCCAGAATATTCTATTTTACTTAATACAAAATTACCTAAAATGCGTTCTTGGAAAAAAGCCTTGGAAGAATATTTAATTGTATCGGAAAGTGAATATTTAAAAAATAAGTAAGCTTTAATTACTGATTGTAAGTTATTTTTAT
Organism: uncultured Gammaproteobacteria bacterium; assembly: GCA_964358215.1. Lineage (GTDB taxonomy): Bacteria > Patescibacteriota > Patescibacteriia > UBA2591 > PGYQ01 > PGYQ01. The sequence goes on from CAYHOD010000014.1 coordinate 10,800, forward strand.
TAATTGCGGTTTTGACTTTTGACATTTGCGTTTTTAGTTTTTGTAATTTATATTTTATGTACAATCAAATTACTTCTAATAAACAAAAATCTCTTTTAATAATGGTTTTATTTGTAATTATAATCCTTGTTTTAGGTTGGATTTTTGGAAAAATAAGCGGCTATGGTTATGAAAGTTTAATTTTTGCTATTATTATTTCTATAATAATGTCTCTTTTTAGTTATTTTCAAGGAGATAAAATTGCTTTATGGACAGCCGGAGCAATAGCCATAGAAAAAAAAGACAATCCATATGTTTATAGAATGATAGAAAATTTGTGCATTGCCGCTGGACTGCCATTGCCAAAAATTTATCTTATTCAAGATTCAGCGCCTAACGCTTTTGCTTGCGGTCGCGATCCAAAACACGCATCAATTGCTTTAACAACTGGAATTATTAAAATATTAGAAAATGAAGAATTAGAAGGTGTAGTTGCTCATGAATTATCACACATTAAAAATTACGACATTAGATTAATGACAATCGTTATTGTTTTAGTCGGAGTTATTATGCTTTTGTCAGATTGGCTTTTGCGTTCTTTTTGGTTTGGGAAAAAACAAGATGATAATAACAATGGCGGACAATTGGGTTTAATTTTATTAATTGCCGGAATAATTTTAGCTATTCTTTCCCCCATTGTCGCTGAACTTATAAAATTGGCCGTTTCTAGAAAAAGAGAATTTTTAGCAGATGCTTCCGGAGCTCTTTTAACTCGTTATCCAGAGGGATTGGCCAGGGCTTTAGAAAAAATTTCTCAATATAAACAGCCGCTGCAAAATGCTAATCAGGCAATCGCTCATCTTTATTTTTCAAATCCGTTTGAAGGAAAGAAAAATTTTTTAGCTAAATTTTTTTCTACTCATCCTCCAATAAACGATCGCATTAAAAGTTTAAGGGAAATGTGAATCAATAATCGATAATCAGTAATAAAAATGCAAAATGCAAAAATCAATTAAAATCTTAAATAGAAAATCGTAAATTATAAATTTTATGTGTTTAGCCGTATCAGGTAAAATTAAAAAAAAACAAGGGAAAAACGCTTTTGTTGATTTTAATGGAATAATTAAAAAGATAAAAATAGATTTAACTCCCGAAGTTAAAATAGGGGATTATGTTATTGTTCATGCTGGTTTTTCTATTCAAAAAATAGATAAGAAAGAAGCAAATGAATTATTTAAAATGCAAAATATTTTATGTTAGAATTTAAAGATAAAACAACAGCCGTTTTTTTAATTAAAGAAATTAAAAAAATAGCCAAGCAAAAAAAGTTTATTAAAATTATGCATGTTTGCGGCACGCATGAAATGGCGATAGCTCGTTGGAAAATTAGAGATATTTTACCTAAAAATATTAAAGTAATTTGCGGACCAGGTTGTCCTGTTTGCGTGACTTCGGCAAAAGAAATTGATTTAGCAATAAAATTAGCATTAGAAAAAAAAATAATTTTAACTACTTTTGGCGATGTTTTTCGAGTTCCTGGATCAAAATTTTCTTTAAGCGAAGCAAAAAGCAAAGGGGCTGATGTAAAAATAATTTATGGAATTAATGAGGCAATTGAAATAGCTAAAAAAAATCCTAAAAAACAAGTTGTTCATTTTGCTATTGGATTTGAAACAACCGCGCCAACAACCGCAATAGAAATTTTAAATAATCAAAAACTTAAAAATTTTTCTATAATTTGTTCTCATCGGTTAATTCCTCCCGCAATGAAAGCGCTTTTAGAATCAGGGGAATGTAACATCGACGGATTTATTTGTCCGGGCCATGTTTCAACAATCATTGGCTCATTGCCTTATGAATCTTTGGCTAAAAAATTTAACAAACCTTTTGTTGTTGGCGGGTTTGAATTAAATGATATACTACTTTCAATTTTAATGATTTTAAAAAAAATCAATCCAGCATCTTCTGGTGATGCATTAAATTTCATTAAAAAATTTTCTTTTATTGCTCATCCTCGCAGCAAAATTATTAAATATTCTGAAAGGCGCTTGATAAATTGCGCAACATCTTTATCTGATTTAGTTCAAATTGAATACACCAGGGCTGTAAAATCAGAAGGAAATAAGTTGGCTTTAAAAAAAATATATGAAGTTTTTGAGGTTTGTGATAAAAATTGGAGGGGGATTGGAATGATTCCAAATTCTGGATTAAAATTAAAGAAAAAATTTATTAAATTTGACGCAGAAAAAAAATTTAAAATTTCTACAGACCACGCAAACAAATCACAAACTACAAACTATGATACAATGCCGGGATGTAAATGCGGTGAAATTATGAAAGGATTAGCCGAACCAAAAAATTGTCCTTATTTTAAAAAACAATGCGCGCCAGATTCTCCAATTGGCGCTTGCATTGTTTCTGTTGAAGGTCCATGCAATGTTGCGTTTAAAAATTTATAGAATACCAGATAGGCACTTTTTTAAAGAAAAATACCCTCCAAGGTTTTACTTCGTAAAATTTAGGCGGGGCAAGACTCAATAATTATAACTGTTATTTTATAACTAAACTTTGGTAAATTTTTTGAGATTTCTTAATTAAAAGGTAAAAATGACAATGCAATTATGTCATCCCGAGCGAAGCCGACTCAATTAC
>CAYHOD010000015.1:0-12372 GCA_964358215.1 uncultured Gammaproteobacteria bacterium
ATGATAGGTCTGGACCTTTGGGTGACGTACGAGTTTATAGAGAAGGAAAATTATGTAACAAACTAGGTTTTGCAAGCGGAAATACTTTGATAGTTTTAGGTTACGAAGAAAGACTTAGAAGACAGTCAAAAGATCTAAAGAGCTATTTAAATAGACCAGTTCCTAAACTGCCCCTAGAAATTATGAATGGAAAATCTTTTTTTAATAGGGGACTGTCCCCAAAAAATACCCTCTAAAAACCGCATAACTAAGCGTAAAAAATGACCTGTTTTTAAATTTAGCCATTTTTTGATTAATTTTATTTATTTTTTTAAAATGCCAAGAAAAGCGCGACAGATTATTATTTCTCAAAATACACTTTACCACGTTGTGTATAGGGGAAATAATCAACAAAAAATTTTTAGAATACATTGATGAAGATTTTGAAAAAGCGCGTAGAATTTATTTAAAATTTATTAAAGAAAGATTAAAAGAAAATAATAAATTTCAAAAACTACCTTCTTTTATTGATGAAAAAACAATCTAAAATTTTTTAATCAAAAAGTGGCTAAAAATAATTTTTTAGCTCAAAGCCCTTTATTTATATGGGCTTTGAGACATTAAAAATAGGGGACAGTCCCCTTAAAAAAACATGAAAAAAATAACTGATAAAAAAGAATATAATGATTTTGTTAAAAATTATCCCAATGGAAACGCGCTTCAAAGTTGGGAATGGGGAGAATTAAAAGAAAAATTTGGTTGGAAAACCGAAAGGTTTGGATTTTTTGAAAATAATATTTTAATTGGAACGGTTCAGTGTTTATTTAAAAAACTTCCTTTTGGATTTAAAATTTTATATATTCCTCGCGGACCTGTTATTAATTTTAAAAATAAAAATGATTGGGAAAATTTTTTAATAGAAATAAAAAAAATAGCCAAAGAAAAAAAAGTGGATTTAATACGGATAGAACCGGAAATAGCAGAAGTAGAAATTGATTTAAATTTTTTTAAAAAAAACAATTTTAAAAAAAGCGCAATTTCTTATCAACCATTAAATACAATGATTGTTGATTTAAAAAAATCCGAACAAGAAATTTGGCAAAAAGAATTAAATCAAAAAGCCCGATACAACACTCGTTTGGCTGAACGCAAAGGAGTAAAAATAATAGAAGAGGGGAATGAAAAAAATATAAAAGAATTTTATAAACTTTGGGAAAAAACAAAACTAAGACAAAAAATTTCCATTCGTTCCGAGAAATATTATAAAGAATTATTTTTAATTTTTCCAAAAGAAAATATTCATCTTTTTTTAGCTAAATATCAAGAAAAATTTATTGCCGGATTGATTATTATATTCTTTGGCAAAAAAGCGATTTATTTATACGCTGCTTCGGATTATGAATTTCATTCATTAATGCCTACTTATCTTGTTGTATGGAAAGCTATTCTAAAAGCAAAAGAAAAAGGTTGTGAAATTTTTGATTTTTGGGGCGTAGCGCCAGAAGGAGCGGAAAAAAATCATCCCTGGGAAGGAATTACTTCATTTAAACAAAAATTTTGTAATGCCAGACGAATAAATTACATTGGCGCATGGGATTTGCCAATGAATTGGAAATATTGGATATTTATTTGGTTAGAAAAAATTAAAAATAGCCATAAAGCTGTAAAGCTATAAGGCTGCAAAGTTGTAAGACTGATTTTATTTTCTAGATTCACCGCTATATGCACCAATAGGATCTACTAAGATTTTCTCAATGCTCTCTCTTTCTTCTTGAGTTAAAGAAGAAGGATAAAGACTAATTTCTCTTAATCTTTTTTTGGAAATTTTGGTCTTTTCTGCAACTTCATCTGATCTTCCGCATTCGAAGGCTGCTTCAATTGCACTTGTAAGAAGACTTAGGTTGTCAGGTATTTTCATTTTTTTTACCTCCTTTCAAAATAAAATTTAGCTTTATCACCAAGTCATTGAGTTATATTCATAAACTTGATGATTATTATTATAAATGTAGCAAATAATAAAGATTTTGTCAAAAACCTAGAATATTAATTAATATAATTATAACGGTATAAATATTAATTTTATGAAAATAATTTATTTAGACAAAGAAAATGAAGATTATGAAAATTTTATTAAAAATCATTTATGTTGTTCAATAAATCAAAGTTTAATCTGGGGGAAATTTCAAGAAAAAATTCCAGGAAGAAAATTTTATTGCATAGCCATTTTAAATGATCAAGATAAAATTGTTGCTTCCGCTCTTTTAATTAAATATCAGATAGCGTTTAAAAAAAATTATCTTTATTCAGTATTTGGTCCTGTTTATAATATTGGAAGTCCGACTTCTAATATTTTATTTAAAGAAATAGATAAAATTGCTCAAAAAGAAAAATCAATTTCTTGTAAAATCGGACCAATTATTCCGCTTGAATTAATTGACAAAAATATTTCAAAAGCTTTGCAAATTTTAAAAGATCATTTTAAAAAAAATAAATTTTATCCAAGTTATATTCAAACGCAACAACCGCTAAATAGTTTAATCCTTAATTTAACTCAAACGCAAGAAGAAATTTTTAATCAAATGAAACATAAAGGAAGATACAATATTCGTTTAGCCCAAAAGAGGGGAGTAAAAATTTTTTCAAGCGTTGATTTAGAAAATGATTTGAATATTTTTTATAATTTAATTAAAGAGACAAGCGAAAGGAATAATTTTTTTTGTTATTCAAAAGAATATTATAAAAAACTAATAGAAACTTTGAAGGAAAAAGATTTAGTTCGTATTTTTATCGCAAAATTAAATGATCAACCATTAGCAGCGGCAATGATTATTTTTTTTGGTTCAAAGGCAATGTATTATTACGGCGGATCTTCAGATAAAAATCGCGAAGCAATGGCGCCATATTTACTTCATTGGGAAATAATTAAACAAGCGCAAAAAAGAGGTTGTAAAATTTATGATTTTTTAGGGATAATTCCGGAACCATATCAAAATAAAAAAAATGAGTGGCAAATATATTTAGGAAATAAAATTTTAAATTTTAAAACAGAAAATGAAGCAAAAAAATATTGTTTAGAAAAACATCAATTTAAAGGAGTAACTCAATTTAAAGAAAAATTTGGCGGCAAAAGAGTAAATTATCCGGGAATTTTTGAAAAAATTTATCATCCATTCTGGTATAATTTTTTTAAATATGGTAAAATGATAAAAATGTAAAAAATACACGGGTTGAACCCGCGCAATTTTATGAAACAAAATAATTTAAAAATTAATCAAGAGGCTAGAAAAATTGCCAAAGTTGTAGCTGAAAAATATAAGCCAGAAAAAATTATTCTTTATGGTTCTGTTGCGCGTGGGGATATTAGAAAAAATAGCGATATCGATCTTTGTATTATAAAAAAAACTAAATTACCTTTTCGAAAAAGAATTTGGAAAGTTTATAATTTAATAAGAAATGTTGACTATGATTATGGATTAGAACCTATTATTTTTACTCCAAATGAATTTACAAATAAAAAAAAATGTAATGATTTTTTTGTAAAAAATATTTTAAAAGATGGTAAAATATTATATGAAACAAAAAAAAGACAGTAAAATATATCAAGATTGGTTTGATAAAGCTGATCATGATTTAAATGCAGCTAAAATTCTTTTTAATGAAGGAGGGTTTATGGATACCATTGGTTATCATTTACATCAAGCAATAGAAAAATATCTAAAAGGGTTTTTACTTTTTTATAAACAAGAATATTCGCTAACTCATGATTTAATTAAACTCTTAAAAGAATGTTTTAAATTTGATAAAAATATTACGGATTATTATGAAGAATGTGAAAGAATGAATGCTTATTATATTGAAGCAAAATATCCCATGGATGCGCCGCAAAATTATTCTAAAAACGAAATGCAAAAATCAATAGAAATGACAAGGTTTTTATTAAAATATATTAAAAATCAAATTAAATAAATGAAAAAAATAATCCAAAAAATTTTAAAAATTTTCGCAAAACAGGTAATAAAAAAATATAAGCCTGAAATTATTGGAATTACGGGCAGTTTTGGAAAAACTTCGGCAAAAGAAGCGATTTTTTGCGTTTTAAAAAATAAATTTAAAGTAAGAAGAAGCAGCCAAAGTTATAACAATGAATTTGGCTTGCCATTAACTATTTTAGGCTGCTCTTCTGGTAAAAAATCATTTTTAAAATGGATAGCTATTTTTATAAAAGGATTAAAATTAATTTTTTTTAAAGACCAAAATTATCCTCAAATTTTAATTTTAGAAATGGGCGCTGATAAACCAAACGATATTGATTATTTAATCAAAATCGCTCCTTGTAAAATTGGAGTGATAACCGACATTGGAGAAGTTCATCTTGAAAAATTTCTTTCTTTAGAAAATATAATAAAAGAAAAACAAAAAATTATTCAACATCTTCCCTGGGATGGTTGGGCAATTTTAAATCAAGATAATAAAATTATTGAAAAATTAAAAAAGAAAACAGAGGCCAAAATTTTAAGTTTTGGTTTTTCAAAAGAAGCTGAATTAAAAGCGTCTGAAATACTTTTAGATTATGAATTAGGCGATTGTAAAAGCGCTGATTTAATAGGTCATCCAAATTGTGAACGAACCAAAATTAAAGGAATTAATTTTAAAATAAGTTATCAGGGCAATGTTGTTCCTATATTTTTGACAAATGTTGTAGGGGAGGCGAGTGTTTATTCCGCTTTAATTGCCGCGGCAATCGGAATAATTTATAAAATGAATTTAATAGAAATTTTAGAAGCTTTAAAAGAATACAAATCTCCGCCGGGTAGAATGAATTTAATTAAAGGAATAAAAGAAACTTTAATTATTGATGGAACATATAACGCTTCGCCAAAAACAGTTGAAATGAGTTTGGAAATTTTATCGCGACTTCCATGTCTTAGACGAAGATGGGCAATATTGGGCGACATGTTGGAACTGGGAAAATTTTCTGAACAAGAACATAAAAAAATCGGTAAAAAAATAATGGAAAGCAAAATTGATGTTTTAGTTACATTAGGAGAGCGAGCTCAAAAAATTGCTTTTGGCGCCAAAGAAAATGGGATGCCCGAAGATAAAATATTTTCTTTTAATGATATTAAAGAAGCGGGAATATTGATTCAAAATGAAATCAAACAGGGAGATATTATTTTAATTAAGGGATCTAGGGCAATGAAAATGGAAAAAATAGTTAAAGAAATAATAGCCGAACCTTTAAAAGCAAAAGAATTAATAATTTGTAAAGAATAATTGAATAAAAATATGGAAATTATAAATAGTAAAATTAAATTAGAAAAATTAAAAAAGATATCAAAAAAAATGTTTGGTAATTTAGTCAAGGTTGTAGTTGATATTAAAAAGAAAATTATGGCTATTAACGCTGAATTACATTCTGATGAAGAAGCTTTACTTTTAGAAAATGGTTCTGATCAAAAAAATTTATGGGGCGTAAATATTTATCCAAATATTCAAGATGAAAGTTGGATTGAATTTGATTCAATGATGAATTTGCGTCCATCGCAAAATAATAGAAGCCGTGGCATTGATAATTTAGCAATACAAAAGAAAATTATAAAAATAATAAATAATCTTGTGATAAAATAATACAATGAACATTCAACACAAACAATTAGCAAACGGTTGTTGGAATAAATTAACATTTTTTGAACAAATGGCGAACATTGGCAGTGAAGTCGAGAGAACTATTAAATGGAGAGAAAAAAATACTCAATATAGTCAACAAGCTTTTGAAAGAGCTTTGGAGCTTTTAAGTTTTACAATTGATGATCCAAAAAATAAAACGAAATTAAAAGAAATTTTGCGTTGTCGAGAATTATGGTGCGATTATATTGTTGGCGATAATCAATATAATCAAAACGACGCTCTATGGCAAAATTATTTTTTTGCTTTTAATTGGGCAGCGCGAGCAGGTGTTTAAAAATTAATGCTAATTAGTTTTCCACAATTTATAATTGACTTTTTTGAAAATGGTTTTATAATATTAATGCTCACTTCTCCTTCTGTGTCGCAATGGGCAGGTCGCGACGCAGACGACAAGATCCCAAAATTTTTTTGGCGAAGGAGGGATCTTGTTCGGTATTATGATTATTCTAAAAGAGCAAAGCCTCATGGCTTTTTACAAAAACACCTCCCAGAGAGGCTTTGCTCGGAATAATAATAAAAGGGGGTGGAAATGAAAATAATGTTTTTATTTTTACTTTTCACCCCCATCATCTTTTATCTTTCAAAAATTCAACCCAAATAATGTTTGGGTTTTTTTAATTGAAAATTTTTTTATAAACCATTTAATAACCCACTAAAGTGGAGTAAATAAAAGTTTTTATTTTCCCAGCTTTAGCTGGTTATGCTTTTTTAACCCAATTTTGACACTTTGCTACCCGAACTTAATATTCAAGTTCGGGTAGCAAAGTCCGGGTTTTAGTTTTCCCCAAATAATATTTGCTTTTTTTAAAAAATAACCTTATAATATAAATCTCCAAACATCCAGTAAGCAAGGCCCCCTCCCAATTTCCTTTCTTTTTGAGGGCCTTGCTGGAATCATACATAAAAAAAAGGAGGGATGTATGGAATTATAGAAGGGGTAAGAGGAAAAAATAAGGACACACCAGAAATAATAAATAATTTTTATTATGTGTCCTTATCCTCTTACCCCCACACTTTTTTTATCCTTCAAAAATTCAACCCAAATAATGTTTGGGTTTTTTTAATTGAAAATTTTTTTATAAACCATTTAATAACCCACTAAAGTGGAGTAAATAAAAGTTTTTATTTTCCCAGCTTTAGCTGGTTATGCTTTTTTAACCCAATTTTGACACTTTGCTACCCGAACTTAATATTCAAGTTCGGGTAGCAAAGTCCGGGTTTTAGTTTTCCCTAAATAATATTTGACTTTATTGATAAATTTTGTTTGGGGTTTTTTTAATTGAAAATTTTTTTATAAACTTAGCACGGGTTCAACCCGTGTATTTTTAATAGGGGATATGAAGATTATAATTTTTATATTTTATTTGTCCACTCTATTTTCTTATTCATTTCTATTTTATTTTTTTTCAATTCTATCGTGTCGCACAATATATCTTATGCGACATCAAATAAACCTTTTTAAAAAACTTCGTCTTTTATTTGTTGCTGTGTAAATATAATAACACTGCAAGAATGCTTAGTTAAATGTTATTCTAATCCAATCACCAATATAATGTGTTATAACTATAACCATCAATACAATAATTAAATGTTCCGCCACAACCTTCCATGGTTTTTCTTTCTGCTCTCGAGCAATATAGAAACTAAAAATACCCAACAATGCTAGTCCCCAGATTACACTTATCACAATCGCTGTAGATAGTTTAAATAATATAAATGGAATAATAAATGTCAAAGAAAAAATAAATTTTGACAAAAAAGTATAGATTGTTGATTCCCATATTTCTTTTGTGGAGTGCCTATTTTCTGATTCTTCAGATATATGAATACCTAAAGCATCTGAAAATGCATCTGCTATTGCTATTATTAATATACCTCCAATAATCACAATCTTTGAATGAGTACCAGAATGTAAGCCCATAATTAATCCTAACGTTGTGATTATTCCAGAGGTTAAACCAAAACTAAATCCTGTTTTTTGTGAATGATTCATAATAATTTATTTAACACGTTTAAATTTTTATTTTCCTTTTTACTTTTTCCTTTTTAATTTTTACTTTTCACCAATAATTTTTATTATCTTTTTTACTTTTTCCTTTTTAATTTTTACTTTTTTTAATGCCGAAGGCGGGACTTGAACCCGCATGCTTTTCAGCACTAGGTCCTAAACCTAGCGTGTATACCAATTTCACCACCTCGGCGCGTTAAAAAATCAAAATTAAAAAATCAAAATGTAAAATTACCCCAAATAAATTTCTTTCAAAAATTTAACAGGGCAGGCAATGCAAAATTCAAAATTATATTGTAGGGGCACGGTTTATCCGTGCCCCTACAATATTTACATTTTAATTTGTCATGGTTCGACTTCACTCACCACAAGTTTTGATTTTTTCTGCCTTCGGCAGATCCCTGCCTGCCGTAGGCACGGTACCGTAGGCAGAGATTTTTTAATTTTCCTACAAGCTAAAAAGCTACAAGCTAAAAAGCTACAAGCTAAAAAGCTACAAGCTTTTATTTAGCGGCTGCTTCGCAAATATCTTTAAAATCACAAAACTTGCATTTAAATTGATTTGGCGTTGGCAAAAAATCACTTTGTTGAATTTGTTTAATGATTTTAATTATTTTTTCCTTTAAAAAATTTAATTCTTCTTCGCTCCCTATAAAAGAAATTTTTTTATTATCATTTAAATAATAAAAAGTTAATTTTAGCGATTTCCCTTTAAAAATTTCTTGCCCTGCCATTTGATAAATTAAAAGTTGTTCTTTGTCTTCAGTTGTTACCTCTTCTTTAACCTGCCCTGTTTTATAATCAATAATTTCAAACCCATTTTCTATTTCATCAATTCTATCCATCACACCTTTAATTATATAACCATTTAATTTAAAATTAAATCCTAATTCCAAATGCTTAACTTTTGGAAAATTATCTTGAATAGAATTAAAAAATTCTTTTAAAATTTTTTCTCCTTTTTTTTTATATTCTTCCTGATGTTTTTTACTTTCATACCAATCATCAATCCAATTTTCTTTATAAATTCGCAATAAATCGCTAAGATTAGCTTGTGGCTTGTAGCTTGTAGCTTGTAGTGCGCGGTCAGTAGTTTGTAAAGATTGGAATAAATTCATTTGTTCTGTAATTGGCTGATTAATAATTCTTTGAAAAAAATTATATAATGTATTATGCATTGTTTTTCCAAAACTAAAAGTAAACCGTCCTTTAATTGGAACGCGCAAAATATGAGCGAATTTATATTGTAAAGGACAAGTTTCAAAAGCTTTAAATTGAGTAAAACTAAATTTTTTTGGCAAATAATTTTCAATCAATAATGAATCAATAATTTTATTATCCGTTGCTTTATATTTTTTTAAAATATCAAATTTATTTATTATTGATTGCTGATCATTGTTTGTTGTTTGAATTTTAATTTCATATAAAAATCTTGATAACTTTTTACTTTTTTGTCCGCCATAATTTTCAGCTGAAGTAAAAAAAAGACCGTCTTTAGCGCGCGTTACTGCCACATAAAATAAGCGTCTTTCTTCTTGTAAATGAATGTCTCCTTCGGGAATAATTTCTTTAATTAAAGCGTCTGGAAGTTCAATGTTTTCTTTTCGTTCAATTGTTGGAAAACGACGATCAACTAAATTGACAATAAAAACATATTTAAATTCCAATCCTTTTGCTCCGTGAACAGTCATTATTTTTACTGCTTCTGGTCCTTCATTTAAATCAATTTGCAAAGTGCCTTCATCCCCTGCTTCTAAAATTAATTCTAATTCTTCTTTAAAATTTTTTATAGATTTATCAAAATTATTTCTTTCAAATTCTTCAATTTTTTTAAAAAATTGATTTAAATAATTTATAGAATCATTGTTGTTTTTACATTCGGATCGCGTTAATAATTTAAGATATTCAGTGTCTTCTAAAAAAGCAAATATTACTTTTCCCGCTGTTTTTTCTCGAGCCAATTGGCTATGTTTTTGAATAAATCCTAAAAATTTATTTATTTGTTCAATTGTTTCAGAAGAAAATCCTCCTAAAATTGCGGCTTTATTTAAAGTTTCAAAAAGAGACCAATTTTTTCTTTTGGCCCAATAATTTAAATTAATTAAATCTTTTGTTTCTATTTTAAAAATTGGACAATTTAAAATACGATAAAGCGCGGGACTTTCGTGATAATTATCTAATAATTTTAAATAAGCGCAAATATCTAAAATTATTGGCTTGCTATACAATCCCCTGTTTGCGACAAATTGATACGGGATTTCAGCTTGTTCTAACGCTTGACAAAAAGGTTCGGCTGAAGAATTCGCTCTGACTAAAATAGCAAAATCATTCCAAGTTGTGTCATTTTTACGCAAACTTATAATTTTTTCTATTACTCCTTGAGTTTCTTGTTCTTGGGTTTTGAAGTGTAAATGCTCAATTATCCCCTGCCCATTCTTTTGAGAAATAAGTTTTTTATTTAATTCCATCATGTTCGCATTTTAACACTTTTAAAAATTTTAATCAAAATTTTGTACAAGATGAATACATCTGAAATAAACTTATATAGAATTTTAAAAATAATCAGGATACAGTTTGTGATGATCGTCTAATTTTGTACTCCAATAAAAAAAATAAATCGAAGTTATAATTTTCGATTTATTTTTTTACGCAAAAAGTGGCTAAAATTTTAAAAAGGCTTTATAAGCCTCATGGCTATTGATATTTGAAGGACATTTTTTAGGGGACAGTCCCCTTCAAAAAAAATTCGGAAGTCGGATTTCCGAAATTATAAAAGGGTCTTGGTGTTTATTTAACACCAAGACCCTTATTTTATCATTTATGTTGATTTGCCATTATTAACGGAATATCCCTGATAATGACAATATCATCAACCCCGATCTGTAAAAGATCGAAAATGATTTTGTGCTCATTTTTTCGCGGCACAAAAGATTGTAAGGCAAACCAACTCTTTACTCCTTTAAGTGGTTGGCATGAAGGACCCTTGAGTCCTCCAATAATTTTACTTGCCTTATTAATTTTTTCTTTTGGCACGTTTGCCACAAGCATCACGTATTTAGATGCTTGATAAGCGCCACTTATCAGCTTTACAAAACAATCGATAAATGGACGTTTACCTTTATCGGCAAACGATTTGGGATTTACAACAATTACGGTATTTGATTCCATAATTGTTGTAACTATTTTTAATTTATTTTTTTTGATTGAGTCACCGCTTTCGGTGACATCAACGATGGCTGTTGAACCGAACTTTGGTTTATGTTCGGTATTGCCAAAAGACGGAATAACGTTAATGTCGTTCCGTCCTAAACTTATAAAAAATTTTTGGACTAACCTGTCGTATTCAGTAGCAACTTCGCAACCCAAAGGTAAATCCTCTGGTTTTTTAAAGTTGCTATTTTTTTTTACTGCCAAAACAATTTTGACGGGTTTATTCCCACCACGTCCAATTGGCAGTTTTAATAATACAGGGAATTCATATCCCCAGTTGGCGATCCAATCTTCACCAACAATGGCAACATCAAAATGGCCATTGTGAAGATAAACTGGGATTTCCTGAGGTCGCTGGAAACTAACGGATTTAATCCAGTCAATACCTTCAATTTTTCCAATTTTTGTCCGTTCATCTTTTATTATAACGGACAATCCAGCTTTTTTCATAAGGTCCATGATTTTCTTTTGCATGGATCCATCTGGAATAACTACTTTAATTTTTTTCATTTTTTGTTTCCTCCTTTGCCCTTTTGTCCTGACAAATGAAAAAATCAGAAAGGCTTTTAAAATTTTTAAAGAACATTTTTGCCATTTGGCAAAATAAAAAACTCTCCCCAAACAAGGAGAGAGTTGGCTTTATGAAAATTATAAAAAATACATCAAGACAACTTTTTCCTTGCTTGGACAAAGTTGTTATGATGAAGTCTATTGATAATGATTTTATATCCGCTTTGTTTTCTGTTTAACCATTTTGAAACGCGCGCAACAGTGGTGGAACTCATGCCAGTTTTTTGTTCAATAACAGAATAAGATATTTTTGCGTTTAGCATTTCTGCCGTTTGCAGTCTTTTTGAAAATTCTTCAATTTCTTTTTCAGTCATTAAATCGCGCAAAAATCGCTTGGCCTCATCAAAGGTTTTAAGCGTTAAAATAGCGTTAATTAATTGTTTATTTTTTTTATTATTCCAATTCATAACAGCACTTTAGCATAACACAGTGGTTTAGTCAAGTAAAGCATGTGGATAAGATAAAATCAAAATGAAAAAATTAAAAATAACCTTTTTGTCATTTTGACGAAGTCTGCTTCACCAGCGTAGCGAGACGAACGAAGCGAATGGAGTACCCCAAGGCGATCACAAAGGTCTCCCCTGCGAATAAATTAATATTTAGACATATAGTTTCCGCAAAACAAAATGTCACATTTGATAATTGAATTTTTTTCCAACGATAACTTCCTTAATATATTTTTCGTCTCCCTGTGTCATCCCGAGCGAAGTCGTGGATCCCTTAAATTAAAATTCAAGGGATTTCTCCATTCCGCTCGTTTCACTCGCTCCAGTCGAAATGACAGCATGGAGGGATTTCTCTATTTCGCTCGCTGTACCTGTCCTGAGTGAAGTTGAAGGACTCGCTCTAGTCGAAATGACATCATGAGCTGAATAATTTTTACTAAAGTTCAATTATATCATAAAAGTGTCATTTTG
>CAYHOD010000016.1:0-12267 GCA_964358215.1 uncultured Gammaproteobacteria bacterium
AGTTGTGGTTTTTCCTCCTACAATGGATCTGCCGTAGGCAAAGAATTTTGAGTTTTGAATTTTGACTTTTATTGTTGTTTTACGCTTTTAAATTATTTCTTAATTTGCGTAGTATAAAAATTACTAAAAAGTTTGATAAATTCTTGTATTGCGGACATATTGGAAAATTTAGAAAAATCAGGAAGCGAAAAACTTAAATTTATTAATTCTTTTGGAAGCAAAGGAATTAAAAATGAAACAAAAGCTATAAGCGGTCCAATAAAATTAGAAGTCGCAAGAAGTTGATCAAAAGAAGGATGAATTGAATATTTGGTTAATATAAATAAAATTATTCCTAACCAAAGATTAGCTTCCACTAATCCCAAAACAGCGCCACCTAAACGATTAATAGTTTTAATAAAAGGCATTTTAATGATTAAATTTGAACTTTTTGCTATTAATGAAAAAATAAATCCAATTAAACGATCTATTAAAAGAAAAATAATCGCAAAACAAATCACCCGAGCTAAATTAGTATTTCCTAAAAAAATAAATTCTATGTACGAAGCTAAAGAATTATAAAAAAGTCCGGCAATAATTACCCCGACAATTGTTCCAATAACAGCGCCAAACATATGGACAATTCCCATTCTTAAGCCAAAAATAATAAACAAAAAAACAACAATAATTAAAATCGCGTCTAAGATGTTCATATTTTTAAAATTATTCCGCTAAACTCCGCATAGTGTGAAATAAAGCAGGATCCCGCTTGCCTAATATTGTACAAAAAAGTAAGCAAGGAAAAATAAAGTTTGCTTTTTCATTATCGCAAAAATTAATTATTTATTCAAGTCCATGTCGTAGCAACGCATAATGCCAGAAACATATTGGACTCCAAACTTAAAGGAGTCCGCTGCGCTTTTCAAAATCAATTCTCTTCTATATAATTGCAATCATTCACCTTTTTCTAAAAAAATGATATAATTCAAGAAATAAATAATTAACTAAACTTTGGAAAAATCAAAAATAAAAAAATAAAAGTAGCTGTATTTTATTATTTCATTAATATTGCTTAATATCAAATTATTTATTTTCACTTTCAAATGCGAAAGTTCTATGAATTAAAAATAATAAACAAAATGTCAAAATGTTATTAATGTTACAATGTTTTAATGTTAAAATGTTTTTATGTTTTTACAAAAATTAGAATTAAAAGGCTTTAAATCTTTTGTTGATAAAACAACTTTGGAATTTAATGCTTTATCTAAAACAACAGACAGGAAAGGAGTAACAGCAATTATTGGTCCCAATGGTTCGGGAAAATCCAATATTGCCGATGCTGTCCGATGGGTTTTTGGCGAACAAAGCTCTAAATTATTACGAGTTAAAAAAATAGAAGATGTAATTTTTGCCGGAACTGATAAAAAAGCCCAACTTGGTTTTTGCCAAGTTGATTTATATTTAAACAATGAAGATCGCTCAATCCCTATTGATTATTTAGAAGTTATCATAACCAGAAGGCTTTATCGAGACGGCGAAAGCGAATATTTAATTAATAAAAATAAAGTTAAACTTCAAGATATTACAATGCTTTTAGCCAAATCAAATTTTGGTCAAAAAAATTATAGCATTATCGGCCAAGGCATGATTGATTCTATTTTAATCACTTCTCCCCAAGAAAAAAAAGAATTTTTTGAAGAAGCGACAGGAATAAAACAATATCAAATTAAACGCGAACAATCTTTGCATAAATTTAAAAATTCAAAAGAAAATTTACAACAAGGCAAACTTCTTTTGCAGGAAATTGAACCAAGACTTAAATTACTAACAAGACAAATAAAAAAATTAGAGCGCAAAGAAATTATAGAAAAAGAATTAAAAGAGATGCAAATTCAATATTATTTTCATCTTTGGAAAGAGCTTGATGAAAAATGGAAAATAGAAAACGAAAAATGGAAAATAGAAAACGAAAAAGAACAAATAATCAAAAATGAATTAGAAAATATTCAGGAAAAATTAGAATTTTTAGAAAAAGAAAATTCAAGAGAAGAAATTTTTCAAAAATTACAAAATGAATATAATGTTATTTTGGAAAATAGGAATTCTTTATTAAGAAAACAAACAATCTTAAATGGCAAAATTGATTTGGAATATCAAAAAAATGGTCAACAAGATTTAATTTGGCTGAAAAATCGGCAAATAGATAGTAATAAACAATTAATGTCAATCGAAGAAAATTTATTAAAGCAAGAAAAAAATATTGCAAATAAAGAAGAATTTTTAAAACAAGAATTAAACAAAGAAAAAAATATTATTATTGAAATTAATGAAATTGAAAAAAAAATTCTTGAAAATAAAAATCAATTAGAAACAAAAATTAGTTTAAGTATTTCTGAAATTTCAGATGAACTCGAAAAAATTTATAAATTACAGCAAAATTTTATTGATCAAATAAATAAAATTGACACAATAGAAGAAGTGCAAAAAATAAAAACGCAAGCCCGAATAATAACTCAAAAAATGGCTGATTTTGCAGAGAAACTAAAAACAACCCCTTCATCAAAATATAAATTTCAAGAAGAAATATTGGAGTATCAAAAAAAATTAAATCAATTTTTAAATAACAAAAGCAATTTGATTGATAAAATTAATAATTTAAAAATTGATTTAGAAATAGAAAAAGAAAGGAAAAAATTAATTGAAAATAAAAAAAATGAGATACAAGAAAGTTTAGTAAAGATTATTGCTGAAATTAAAGAAAATGAAGCCATGCCGGCAGATAAAAAAGAAGCTTTAATTATTTTTGAAAAAGAAAATAAAAAAATAGAAGAAGAAATAAAAGAAATTAATCAAGAATTTAAAAAAATTGAAGCAAAAATAAATAATTTTAATAAAGAAGAGCAAGAAAAAAAAGAAAATCTTTTTGTTTTGCAAAAAAGTTTTCAAGATAAACAAAAACAATTTAATCAAATTTCTACTGTTGTTAATGAGATAAAAATTGAATTAACAAAATTAGAAACAAAAGAAGAGGATTTAAAAGAAGAAATTATTAAAGAAATAGGAGAAAATGAATTAGAAAATATTCAAAAAAATAGAATAGATTTAGAAATATTAGAAAAACAATTTACATTTAATGTATTATCAAATGATATTTTACGCCTTAAGCATCAATTAGCATTAATCGGAGGTATTGATTTAGAAACAACAAAAGAATATCAAGAAACAAAAAAGCGCTATGATTTTCTTTTAGAACAATCCGAAGATTTGAATAAAACAATAGAATCCTTAGAAACAATAATAATTGAATTAGATAAAATTATTGAAAAACAATTTAAAAGCGCTTTTGAAAAAATTAATCAAAAATTTGAAAAATATTTTAAAATTCTTTTTAATGGCGGCGAAGCAAAATTAGTTTTAATCAAAGAAAAAGAAGATGTAAACAATGAATTAGATCAAGAACAAACAATAGACGAAGAAACATCGTCGCATTTCAAAGAAGCGATCGCTACTGTGGAAATTTATGCAATTCCGCCTGGAAAACGATTAAAAAATATTAATACACTTTCTGGCGGAGAAAAAGCTTTAACTTCTATTGCTTTAATTTGCGCTATTATTGCCAATAATCCCCCTCCTTTTATAATTTTAGATGAAGTGGATGCCGCTTTAGATGAGGCTAATTCAGAACGATTTATTAAAATTTTAGATGATCTATCTCATAAAACTCAATTTATTATTATTACTCATAATCGGGCTTCAATGGAAAAAGCCGAAATTCTTTATGGAGTAACTATGAACAGTGATGAAGGAATTTCTAAAATTTTAAGTATTAAATTAGAAAAAACAATAAACTAAACATTAAAAATCAAAATACACTGATCAATAAGGCTGTGGATAAATACTGTATAATATGTTGACATTATAAGATAATCATTATATCTTATAAATAAGTTCTTTTTAAATTTCTTACTTTTTTATCTTTTTAAGACAAAATCTGGCTTGTCTTAAATTTTTTAAAAATAAAAACAAAAATAAAAAGGGAGAAAAAATATAATAAAAATACTATTTTTAAATTTTCTTCTCCTGTTAAAGGTAAGAAATAAGCGAGCCAGGCGCCTCTTAATTATATCTAAATAAATTTATAATTATCTTTACTCTTTAAGAGTTATAATTATTAATAAATTTTTTAGATATAAAATAATGAGGGCGTAAATCCCAAATAAAAACAAAGGAGGAGGGGCTTTATGCCCTCTTTTAATTTATATAAATTTTGATAAAATGTACATTATATTCAATATTGTTGTATTGGAAAATGCTGGTTAAATTTTGTACATTTTTTAATGAAAATTTTTGCCTATTTTATGAATAAAGAATTGATAAAAAAAATTCAAAAAACTCTTTTTGAAGAAAAAGAAAAATTAGAAAAAAAATTAAATGAAATTGCTGTAAAAAACACAGATGTAAAAGACGATTATATTGCCAATTTTCCTGATATTGGAAACAAAGAAGATGAAAATGTTTTAGAGATTGAAGAATTTGAAGAAAATATTGGTATAGAAAATAGTTTAGAAATTTCTCTTCAACAAATTAATCAAGCTTTAGAAAAAATAAAAGAAAATAAATTTGGAATTTGTGAAAAATGTAAAAAAGAAATAGAGAAACAACGTCTTTTAGTTTTTCCAGCCGCTGTTTTATGCCAAAAATGCATAAAATTAAACAAATAATAAATTCAGCATCTTTCATGGCGATATTAAACCTTGCTGGAAGATTTTTTCTAATTCATCTTCGCAGTAGAGTTACGGAATATTTTGGAAGGCGCTGGATAATTAAATTTTATTTTTCGCAAATTCTAATTATTTTTTTTTGTTTAATTTTATTTTCTTTTGATCGTTTTTTAAAATATTTTTTTTTCTATTCTAATTTTTCATTTCACTCCGGATGGTTAAATTTAGAAATATTTAAAAATTCTGGTATTGCTTTTGGTTTTCAATTAAATTCATTTCTAATGTATTTTTTAATAAGCCTAATTTTATTAGGTTTATTTTTTTTCTTAATAAAAAGTTATATTAAAAAAAACGCCATTATTATTTTCGCTTTAATTTTAATAATTTTTGGCGCTTTTAGTAATTTAATTGATCGTTTTCTTTATGGCAATGTAATTGATTTTATAGAATTTTTATTTTTTCCTGTTTTTAATTTAGCCGACCTGATGATTGTTAGTGGAATAGGAATAATAATAATAATGCAAAGCATAAAGCGAAAATAAGTTTATACTTCAATTAATACTGGCAAAATCATTGGCCTTCTTTGAGTTTTAGAATAAACAAATTGACCAAGATCGTTTCTAATTTTATCTTTTAAATAATTGTCAAAAGCTTTGGATCTGGGATCATTGTCTTTAAGAATTTTTTTTGCTTTACTGCGAATTTGTTCAATTAATTCTTTATTTTCTTTCATATAAACAAATCCTCGGGAAATAATATCAGGATTGCCGATTAATTTTCCTGTTTTGCTGTCAATTGTAGAAATGATTACTAACATCCCGTCCTCTGCCATTACTTTTCTGTCGCGCAAAACAACATTGCTTACATCTCCAACTCCTAATCCGTCAACCATAACATAATCTGTTGGAACTTTTTTATGAGTTAATTTTCCTTGCTCATTAAAAAATTCTATTATCTGTCCATTATCAGCAACAAAAATATTTTTAGGATCAATTCCGGCGATTTCCGCAATTTTTGCGTGAATTCTTAAAAAACTATGATTCCCTTCAATCGGAATAAAATATTTAGGATTAATCAGAGTAATTAATAATTTTAGATCTTCTTGTTTAGCGTGTCCTCCGGCATGAACATCCATCATTTGACAATGAACCACCTCGGCTCCTTGTTTATAAAAAGCATCTTTAAGTCTTTGCACCATTCTTTCATTTCCAGGGACAACAGAAGAAGAAAAAATTACTGTGTCCCCTTTTTTTATTTCAATTTTTTTATGCTCTTTATTGGCAATACGCATTAAAACCGCCCGACCTTCTCCTTGAGCGCCTGTGCAAAATACAATTATTTTATCGTCGGATAATTTTTCAAATTCTTTAATATTAATTAAAGTTCCTTTTTTTATTTTTAAATATCCTAATTGTTGAGCAATTTCAACATTAGCTTTCATGCTATAACCTTCAATTAAAACTTTACGATTTAATTTTTCCGCTAACCAAATAATTTGCTGAATTCTTCCCAAAAGAGACGCGAAAGTGCCGACAATAATTCTACCAGGCGCTTGTTTTAAAATTTGTTCTAAAGTTTCAAAAATATTTTTTTCAGAAATTTGATGTCCGGGAGATTCAGCGTTAGTGCTGTCCGCAAGCAAAGCAAGAACTTTTTTATTAGACAAACTGGCTATTTTAGCCATGTCTGTGGGAGAACTTCCTATCGGACTAAGATCAAATTTAAAATCTCCTGTGTGAACAACTATTCCTTGCGGAGTATGGACAATCACTCCCACACAATCAGGAATATTATGGCTTACTTTAAAAAATTCAATTTTAAAACATCCGAGTTGTAAAACGCTTTCAGAAGTAATTGTTTTGATATTTAATTCATTTTCTTTAAAATCTTCTTGTCTTTTTTTGATAATTCCCAAAGTAAGCGGAGTTCCAAAAATAATAGGATTGCCTAAACGCGGAATTAAATGAGGAATCGCTCCAATATGATCATAATGTCCATGAGTAATAATTACTCCTCTAATGTTTTTTTCTTTTCCTTTTAAATAACTAATATTAGGGATAATATAATCAATTCCTGGCATATCTTCCTCAGAAAATTGAAGTCCCATATCAATAATAATAATATCATCTTCATATTCTAAAACAGTCATATTTCTTCCAACTTCTTCCAATCCTCCCAAAACTATAATTTTTAATTTTCCATCCCTGGATTGAACGGGATTAATTTGTTTTTTAGGATATGCTTGTTGAGTATTGTCTATTTGATTAACAGACAATACATCTTTTGTTTTTAAATTAAACATAAAATCATTTTAACATTTAATAATTAAAAAAATAAAAATTCTTAATTTATATTTTACAAGTTCACCCTGTAAAATTCCGAAGGAATTTGCTTCGGCTATCAGCTATTAGCCATTTTAGCGGGATATTCTAAATTTTGCGCGAAATTTCTTTGAAAGAAACTGACCGTTTCCGCGGAGTTTATCACGCACCGAGCTTGCTCTGGCGCGGAGCTCCGGCGGAACGCTCAGACGCGGCGGAAGGCTAAATTTTTTTTTCGCCGCCAATTATTGTGAAAGAATTGCCTCTAAAATAACTGGCAATTCTTTTACTCCATCGCTTCCGTTAAAATGTCCCTTGTTATTTTCCGTTGCAGTTTTTGCGCCAAGCCGTTCACTAAAAAGTTTTTTGTTTTCTTGTGGCACAATTTTGTCATCGTTGGAGAATACCGCAAAAAACTTTTTGGTGTGTTGCTTCACTTTATCAAAATCAATCGGGGTTTCCAGCCACGGCTTGGCGATTTTTTCTTCTTCATCGGTTTTCAAATTTATTAAAGTGAACCAGCCAGCCACAAAAGCCGCACCTCCTACTTTTTTGTCGGCGGGCAAACTCTCTAAATATCGGAGTATTGTTTGGCAGCCGATACTGTGCCCGACAAAATAGGTATTTTCATCAACATCGCCGACAATTTTAGAAAGGCGCGAAACCCAATTTTTAATTTTCGGCTTCGTTGGTTCCGGCATAGTCGGAACATGAACTTGAAAACCGTTTTTCTCTAACTCTGTTTTGAGCCACGGAAACCAACCTTCATTAGGGTAGCCATCCCAGCCGTGGATTATGAAAGCGCGTTTAGTCATATTTATCCAAGAGTTACTAATCCCATTCCTCCGTCAATAGTAAAAACCTCACCACACACAGCGTCATTCTTTGTAAGAAAAATAATTGCATCGGCAATTTCTTCGGGCTGAATCATTCGCTTTATAAGGTGTACTTGTCCTAATTTCTCTTGTTTTTTCGCGTCAGGATTGCCCCACATAGAAGTTACGACGCGGCCTGAAGCAACGGCATTGACGAGTATTTTCGGCGCAAGATCTTTAGCCAGATTTTTAGTATAGTTTTCAAGCGCTGCCTTAAAAGCAGAATAAGCGGCCGCCGATGGCCTGCCATGACCAAGCCGCCCATGAATTGAAGAAACATTTATTATTTTTCCTTCTGGCATTAAAGGAATGGTGTGCTTGATTACCATTACAACACTCAAGAAGTTATTTCGGAAAACATTTTCAAATGCCTCAACACTAGTCGGATTATCGCGCTTATCAAAAATCCCCGCATTATTGACGACTATATCCAAATGAGAAAATTGTTGTTTTATTTTTTTGCACATTTCCGAAACCTCTTTTTCGTTAGATACATCGGCACGAAAAAGCATATTTTTTTTTGAGTAGCGGTTGCATTCATCTAACACTTTCTTTGCAGATTCATTATCTGATTTGAAATTGACCACTACCGAACAACCCTCTTTCGTCAAGGCGATAGCGGTTGCTTTTCCTATTCCTTTTGAAGCACCTGTAACTAGTGCAATTTTATTATTTAGTTTCATAACTATTTTAATAACTCATCAACGGAAACATCAAGCGCATTGCAAAAGATGAGATGCATAGGTAACACCCATATTTTACAAAATTCAAAATTAGGTAAAATAAAGGCGTTGATTTTTATTTATTTTTTAACCTGTGTATCATTGGGTAAAATTCAATAGTGGACACCTATAACATTATAGCGTTTGATAAAATAAATAAATTTAAAAAAGTTTTGAATTCTGACCTTTAATGGGCGAGGAGAGATTTGAACTCTCACCCTAAAAATAGGACAACGCTCTGAACATTGCATGTCTACCAATTCCATCACTCGCCCTTTATTTAAATTTTCTTTTTGTTTTTAAATACCAATTTTCAATACCAATAAAGCGATCCGATGGATTAATAATTCGTTGAATATCAATTCCTTTTATTTTTTGATTAACTATAAAAGCATGAGTCGGGTTATAAAGGAAAATTATTGGCGAGTCCTCTATTAAAATATTTTGAAATTTTAAATATTTTAGTTTACGTTGTTCCAAGTCATTATTTTTTCGAGCTTCTTCTAAAAGTTTATCAGCTTCTTTATTTGAATACAAACTTAAATTAAGCCCTGGATAATTTATTTGCGAAGAATGCCAAAAAGGATATGGATCAGAATCAAATCCAACATTATTGCCATAAAATAGCGCTTCATAATTTCTTGATTCTATAATTTCTTTTTGAATATTACTTGGATCAATAATTTGTAAATCAACTTTTATACCAATGTTTTGCCAAGATTTTTGAATTATTTGCGTTACTTTTATATTTTCAGATTGATTAACCGTGGTTAAAATAATTTTTAATGCTTTGTTTTTTTTATAAAGAAAAAAATTTGTAATATTTTCATCAGCTTTTTTTATTTCAATTTTTTTATTTATATTTTCCTGTTTATTTTTTTCTTCTTCTAATTTCCATCCGGCTTTATCTAAAATTTGTTTTGCTTTTTCCAGATCAAAGCCATATTTTTGAATTTGAGAATTATAACCAATTTGATTTTTAAAAATTGGAGTATTAATAATTTCACCGCCCTGATCTAACGCTTCGTCAATAATTTTTTGTCTATCTAAAGACAAAGCCAATGCTTCGCGAATATATTTTTCTTTAAGTAATGGATTTTTTTGTTGATTGAAAAAAATAGCCATGTATTGCGGCAAATACAAGGAATGAAAAATAAAATCTTTTTGGGAGATTGTTTTATTTAATTCTTTTGATAAAAAATCTTTTGGTAAATAATTTAAACCATCAATTTTTTTTATTTTTAGATCCGAAATAGCTTTTTTAAAATCCGGATAAAATTTAAAAATAATTTTATTTAAATGACTTTTTTTGTCATAATAAAAAGGATTTTTTTTCAAAGTGTATGATTGAATAAGACCTCTTTGATCTTTAGTTAAAGAATAAAATTGAAAAGGGCCGGTACCAATTGGTTTTAAATTATAAATAGCCAAATTTGCCTGATTAGCAACAATATCATTCCAAAGATGCGCTGGAATAATTCCAACAAAAAGACTTGATAAAAATGGAGTAAAGGGTTTTTTTAATATAAATTTAACAGTATAATCATTTACTTTTTCAATCTTAACGCCTTCAAAATTTTTTAAAAGAGGACTTTTAAATTCAGGATTTTGAATGCTGTGAATAGTAAAAAGCACATCATCGGCATTAAATTTTTTTTTATCGTGCCACAATATATTTTTTCGAAGGAAAAAAGTGTATGTTTTTTGATCTTTACTAATTTCATATTTTTCAGCCAGATCAGGAATAAGCTCTTGTTTTTCATTATATTTTAAAAGACCAGAAAAAATCAATTGTGAAATATCTAAATCAACATCGTTCATTGGAGCCAAAATTGGATTAACATACTGAGGAGCTCCCGCTAAACCTTCAATGTATTCACCCCCATCATTGGGAATTTCTATTGTTTGAGAAAAATATAATTTACCAAATAAAAATAATAAACAAAAAATAATTAAAACGGATAATCCTTTAATAATCCATTTTTCTTTTTTATTTAAAAAACGCGATAAATATTTAAGTTGTTTGAAATTAGGAAGCTGCCGAGATTGCAAATTTTTTATCAGATTCCAAATCTGAAGTTTTTGTTTAGAACTTCGCTTCCATTGATTAGCGGGTTGATTTTGTTTTAATTTTGTATTTAAAAAAGATGACACAATAAAAATTAGCTTGCAGCTTGTAGAAATAATTTAAATGTAAAAGAGATAAATAATTCTAATTGTAAATTATGAAGAATTGCAAATTGGGACTTTCGCGTTTCATTAATTTTGATTGATTTTTTAAATTTGATTAATTTAGCAAATTTAAACCAAAGTCAAACAATAAAACCCGAACTTCAACTTTATAAATTAGAATTAATTAAGTGTGAATTATGTTCATGGACTTGAACAGTATGACGCAGGCAAACAACCGCATCATATATTCAATTGTTCATCTAAAGGAGGATTTGAAAAATACGCCCGTACATCAAAGTCAGAATCCATAAGTTCAATCATGTAGAAATCTGGTTTTTTCATCATTTTAAATCCAGGCTTTGATAAGTATTTTTTCTCAAATTCAGGAAAATTGGAAATCGTAAAATCGGCATCGCCACTCTCAGGTCTGGTAGGATCAGGGATGCGGATTTTTAACAATTTCAAAACGCCAGAAACTGTTTCTAATGGTTCAATATGAAAAAGCAGACCTGTTGGCGTTTCTTGAATCACTTTTCCAATTTTCCGTGCAACCACAAGTAATTCTTCATATTCTTCTTTGCTTTGAGAAAAAATACAAGCATAATTTACGGGCGTATTTTTGTATTCAATATGCTTATTCTTGAGAGCGGTAGCTTTTTCAACTATGCTTTTTACTAAATTTTTCAAATCCTCCGTCTTCATATTGTTACTAAATTGCAATTGATTTAAATAATTTACTAAAGGTTGTTTGCCGAGTAATATGTTACATAACGTATCGGGATAAGCGAAGTTTTTACGGAGTGAAACGGAGCGAAGAAGTTGATTTAGAGGTACGATTACTTCCCATATTTTTCAATAAGAAAACCCAACGCTGATCCTAAAATTAAATTCATTATTGTTATTGGTATCAAACTTACAGGTTCTTGCCAACCTATAATAAAAGCTAAAGGAATCAGAAGCAGTATTGAAATAACAACTCCTTTCAGTGCTCCTTTTAAACTGATATTTGTTGTCGCTATAAAAAATCCTGCGACAATCCAAAATGTGAATGCTGAAAGATTAGCATCCCATGTCAATTTTTGAAGAACCATGGGAACAACATCAATTATTCCTGCGATGATTCCAAGTAAAATTCCAAGTTGGGTTTTCTTCATAGCCATAATTATAATATTAATTTACTAGAATTTAAATAACTTTCTCTAAGTGCCTCTAAATCAATTGCGTATAACGTTACGAGTATCCGAAGTTTTTCTGAAGCGAAGCGAAAGAAAAATTTGGGTGGAGGCTTTTGAATAAAAGCCGTAACCAGATATGCCGTGTTAGCTGATGTATTTCTTTTCTTTTGTTTTCTGAAAGAAAACTTGTTTTAAAAAATTTTCAAATTTCTTTTTCCGTTTTGGATTTTGGGCAGAGGGGTCAGGGCAGTAGTGTCCGGAATCTTTAAAATATGTTAAAATAAAGGAAAAAGAATTATTTA
>CAYHOD010000017.1:0-12153 GCA_964358215.1 uncultured Gammaproteobacteria bacterium
TTAAAATTTAGTAAATTAAAATTCATTTAAAATTTAAAATTTAAAATTTAAAATTTAAAATTATATTTGTTTATTTGTTATTTTTCCTTTTTCCTTTTTCCTTTTTAATTTTTTCTATGAAACAATTAATAACTTCTGAATCAGTTACAGAAGGACATCCAGACAAAATTTGTGATCAAATTAGCGACGCTATTTATGATGAAATGATCAAACAAGATCCAGACAGTCATGCTGGAATTGAATGTTTCTGCACCACTGGCTTGGTTTTAGTTGGCGGAGAAGCGAGAACTAAAGCTTATGTTAATATTGAACAAGTGGTTAGAAATGTATTAAGAGAAATTGGTTATGATAAACAAGAATATGGTTTTTGTTGCGATGATGTCGGAGTAATTGTAACTTTACACGAACAAAGTCCGGACATTGCGCAAGGAGTTGATGTTGGCAAAGGGGAACATAAAGAACAAGGCGCCGGAGATCAAGGATTAATGTGGGGATACGCTTGCAATGAAACGCCAGAATTTATGCCATTGCCAATTGTTTTAGCTCATAAATTAACTAAAAGATTAGCCGAGGTTAGAAAAAAGAAAATTTTACCATATTTACGGCCAGATGGAAAAAGTCAAGTAACAATAGAATATAATAATGAAAAAGCTAAACGGGCGGAAGCAATTGTGATTGCCGCGCATCATGATGAAAAAGTAAAAATAGAAAAACTTAGATTTGATATTAAAGAAAAAGTTATTAAACCAATACTTGGTAATTTATTAGACAAAGAAACAAAAATTTTTATTAATTCAACCGGACGATTTGTTATTGGCGGACCGCCGGCTGACACTGGATTAACTGGTCGAAAAATTATAATTGATTCTTATGGAGGAATCGGCGCTCATGGCGGCGGCTGTTTTTCCGGCAAATGCATAACCAAAGTTGATCGCAGCGGCGCTTATATGGCTAGATATGCGACAAAAAATGTTGTAGCGGCAGGGTTGGCCGACAAGTGTCAACTTCAAGTAGCTTATACAATTGGCGTTGCAGAGCCAGTTGGAATTTATATTCAAACTTTTAATACTAATAAAATTTCAGAAGATAAGATAATTAAATTAATAAAAAAATATTTTGATTTTAAACCAGCGGCTATAATAAAAAAATTGAATTTAAAAAGACCAATTTATAAACAAACAGCTTGTTACGGTCATTTTGGCAGAAATGATTTAAATTTACCGTGGGAAAAATTAGATAAAGTAAATATTTTAAAAAAATATCGAGGTTAAACCTTGATAGAATGTTATGTTAAATTTAGATGAATTAAAAAATTTTGAAGATCCGGAAAATTTTAAAAAAATAGAAATAATTGTTCAGGAAATAATTCTTAATAAACAAATTAAAGAAGCTCTGAAATTAATTAATTTTTTAGAAGCGCCATCTTTGCAAAAAGAATTATATTCTCCTTTGTTAATAAAATTAAAATTTTTAATTTTTCCTTTGCTTTCTGAATTGGAAATTTTAGATTTTTTTAAAAAAAATATAAAAGAAATTTTAAAATTTTCACAAGAAGATATTTTAGAAAAAATTAAATCCAAAATAATTAACCTGCCAATTTTAGAAAGAGATGGATTTAAAAAAGAATTATTTCTTGTGCTAAAAGAAACAGTAAAAAGAGAAAAAATTAATTCTCAAGAAGTGGTTTTTTTAGTAAATTATTTAAAAATTTCTTCAGAACAAGAACCAGAAGAAGACATTTTAATTAAAGATGAAAAAGAAAATAAAAAACAAGAAGAAATGTGGGAAATAATAAAAACAAAAAGACAAGAAAGAGAAAAAAATCAAACACAAACCAATTTAAAAACCCCATTGCAAAATATGGGTTATAAGTCACAAGCTAATTCAAGGCGTTTTGTTTCTCAATCTTTAAAGCCAAAAACAGAAAGTGTTAAATTAACTTTTAAATTAATTGGTCCAATAGAAGAATTGAAAAATTTTACATTAAATGAATTTAGAAAATTAGGAAACAATCCTCAAGAAAGCATTCAAAAAATAGAAGAAAAAATAAATATTTTAGAAAAAGATTCTTTATTTAAAAAAGCGGAAGCGATTAAAGCTTGGCAAAACGCGGAAATCAATAAATTATATTTAGAAATAGGCAAAGTTAGTTTAGAAAAAAATATTCCAGTTTTTCAAGCGATTGATGAAAGAATTAAAAATAATTTATTAACTTTAACAATGGATGAATTTGAAGCAATCACAGATTTGAACAAAAGATTGAGATTTTAAAAGAATTGCAAATTGCAAATTGTAAATTTCAGATTTAAGATTTAGAATTTATTTTTTGTCATTTGGTTTTAATATTGATTTACAATTTGAAATTTGAAATTTTAAATTTGCAATTATATGAATCAATTGGCTGTGCCACAATTTATCAGCGTTGAAAATAAAATTATTGGACCAATAACTAGCCGTCAATTCGTTCTTTTTTTGTTGGCTGGTTTTTTAGTTTTTATTTGTTATAAATTATCTGACTTTGGTTTATTTTTATTTGAAGCAATAATTATTTTAGGTGTTTGTTCTCTTTTTGCGTTTTATAAACCAAACGGGCAATTTTTTCATATTTTTTTAATCGCCTTTATTCAAACTTTAAAAAAACCAGCTTTAAGAATTTGGAAAAAAGAAAAATTAAATTATAAACAAATAAAAAAATTTTCCGAACTTAAAAAAACCGAACCAATTATCATAAAACCACCCATTCAACAAACCAAACTTTGCGAATTAACTTTAATTGTTGACACTGGCGGAATTTATAAAGGAGAAGAATAAAAATTTGCGAAGCAAATTTTAAAAGTAAAAAGTAAAAAGTAACCAGTCACGAGTAACGAGTACAATTTGCCAAAGGCAAATATTAATTTTATTACTGGTTACAGGTTCTGGTTAATATTGATATGAAAGTGAAGCGCCCTTAAATGTTAATTTTACAATTTTTGTTAATTTGAAATTTTATTTTGCATTTCCTACAAGCTAAAAAGCTACGAGCTACAAGCTATTTTTTATGAAATCATCATCAAAATCTAAATTACCATCAACGCAAAAATATTTAAATATTGCTGAAATTAAAGATGACTCCGTAATTTTAAATGACGGTTCTTTAAAAGCCGTTCTTTTGGTTTCAAGCATTAATTTTGCTTTAAAATCTGAAGAAGAACAAGAAGCGATTATTCAAAATTATGTTGGCTTTCTTAATTCTTTAAGAAATCCTTTGCAAATTATTATTCAATCTCGTTTATTAAATATAGATTTTTATTTATTAAACTTAGAACAAACAAAAAAAGAAATAACAAATGAATTATTAAAAACGCAAATTGCTGATTATATTCAATTTATTCGCGAATTAATTAAATTAGGCGATATTATGAGTAAGCATTTTTATGTAACAATTTCTTATAATCCGTTAGGTAATCAAAAAAAAGGATTTTTTACTCAGGCAGTGGAAATTTTTTCTTCGGCTTCTAAAATTACACTCGAAAGAAAAAAATTTGAAAAATACAAAATTGCTTTATCAAGAGAAGTAAATTATATTATGTCAGGCCTATCTTCAATAGGAATAAAATCTATTCGATTAGACACGCAAAGTTTAATAGAATTATTTTATAATTGTTATAATTTTGAAGTAGCCCAAAGAGAAAAATTGGAAAAATTGAGCAAATTAAAAGTAGAAGAAGAATAAAAAAATTTGACTTTTTTATAAAAGTATTTTATGCTTTTTGAAAAGAATAAAATTTCCCTAAAATAGGGACGCATCCTATTTTTTTGTGTTTATTTTTTATTTAAAAAATTATGTCTGATTTTATAATTTTAATAACAATAATTGTTGTTGGTTTTTTATTGGCGAATAATTTTAAAAAAATTTTTGGGCAGCAAAAAAATGAAGCAATAGAAATAAAACCCAAAATTCCTAAAAATTTTTTAATTGGAATTATTATTGGAATTATTTTTTTAATTTTAATTTTTAATTCTTTTGTTGTTGTTTCGGGCGGACATGTCGCTTGTATTTATGATATTGGCCGAGGAATTTTAGAAAAAAATTTACTACCAGGATTGCATTTAAAAATTCCATTTTGGCAGACAGCAAAAGAATTTAATACTCGAACTCAGGCTTTCACAATGAGCAGTAGCGAAGAAAATACAATACCAGGCGTAGAAAAAGATGATAGTATGGATGCTCCAACTTCAGATGGACAACAAGTGATAATTGACGCGACTGTTTTATTCCATCTTGATCACGATAAAGTTTATAATCTTTGGCAAAATATAGGCGAGGATTATGTTCAAAAAATCATTAAACCAATTTCTCGCAGTCAAATTAGAATGACAATTTCTCGATACACTGCTATTGATATTTATTCTGAAAAAAGAGCGGAAGCTGTTAAAAAAATGATTGAAGAAATTAAACCAATGTTTGCCGCAAAAGGAATTGTTTTAGAAGAGATTCTTTTAAGAAAAGTGATTTTTACTCCAGAATACGCTAAATCAATTGAAGAAAAACAAATTGCCGAACAAAGAATTAAAAAAGCTAAATATGATTTAGAAAGAATACAAGTGGAAAAAACGCAAAAAATTGTTATTGCTCAAGGCGAAGCAGAAGCCATTAAATTAAAAGGTGAAATGTTGCGCGCTAATCCGCAAACAATTCAATATGAATTTGTTCAAAAAATGGCTGAAAATGTAAAATGGGGATTTTTACCATCCAACTCTCTTCCATTATTAGATTTAAAAAGTTTACAATTAGAGGAGGGAAAGAAATAAATTAAGAATTATAGAAAAGGTTCGGGTTAAAATCCAAATGATAAATAAATTTTTAAAATTAATTATTAATTATGCGCAAAATTAATTTAAAAAATGTGATTTGGAAAGAAGGTAAATATTATGTGGCATGGAATCTCAATACCGCGGTTTCTAGTTTTGGCGACACCAAAAAAGAAGCATTAGAAAGTTTACAAGAAGCATTGGAACTACATTTAGAAGATATGCCTGTTTCTAAAATTCACAAAGTGGATGCAAAAGATGAGATACATAGGTAACTCCGCTCTTTAGAGCGGAGAATAAAAATTGCCCAATTTGGACTTTAGTCCTGAATAAGATTAAAAAGAAGAAAAGAAAAGAATCAGGGCTAAAGCCCGAGTTAATTGTATTATTAGCGTCTCCACCATAAATGGCGGAGTTAATAATAAGAGAATTAAATTAATTATTAATCAGGGCATATAAAAGATAAGACAAAAATAACATTCATAAAATTTTAAAAGTGTTACCCATGTACTCATCTTGTACAGTATAGAAAAATATTTTTTTGTTTATTTTATTTCGTGAAAAATAAAATAATATAATTTTTATTTATTAAAATTAAAACTTCTTTTTAAAAAGGAGTGGTTTTTTTATGCTTTCTAAAAATATTGCAAAAAGAATTTTTTTTAATTCTTTAAAAGAAGACATTTCTATTCCTAATTTAATTCAACATCAAAAAAAATCATACGACTGGTTTTTAAAAGAAGGGTTAAAAGAATTATTTGCGGAAATCTCTCCAATTAAAGATTATATTGGTCGTGATTTAGAATTATATTTTAGAGATTATTATTTTGATGATTCTAAATTTGACGAAATTACCGCTCGAGAACGAAATGTTACCTACGAAGCTCCTTTAAGAGTTAAAATAGAATTAGTTAACAAAAAAACAAAAAAAAGCAAAATTCAAGAAATTTATTTTAGCGATTTTCCTTTGATGACCAAAAAAGGAACTTTCATCATCAATGGAATTGAAAGAGTGGTTGTTTCTCAACTTGTCAAATCCCCGGGTGTTTTTTTTAGTCGCGAAAGTATTAAAGGGTGTTTTTTTTATGGAGCGAAAATTATTCCCAATAGAGGAGCTTGGATAGAAATAGAAACAGATGGAAATGGAATAATGTGGGTAAGAATTGATCGCAAAAGAAAAATAGCGGCAACAGCGCTTTTAAGAGCTTTTGGATATGGAGCTGACGAAGAAATTTTAGATTTATTTAAAGAATTTGAAAATAAAGAAGAAATTAAATATATCAAAAATACTTTTAAAAAAGATGTTACACACAATGTAGAGGAAGGATTAATAGAAATATATAAGCATATCAGGCCAGGGGATATGGCTAGTCCGGATAATGCTAAAAGTTTAATTTACGCAATGTTTTTTAATTTTAGTAGATATGATTTTGGTAAAGTTGGAAGATATAAAATTAATCAAACCTTTAAATCAAATATTCCGATTACAAAAGAAAATAGAACTTTCAAAAAAGAAGATTTAGTCAATGTTCTTAAAAGAATAATGTCTTTAAATGTTAGTCAGGAAAAATCTGATGACATTGATCATTTAAGTAATCGCAGAGTAAGAGCTGTTGGAGAATTAGTTCAAAATAAATTAAGAATTGGATTGGCGCGCATGGAAAGAATTATTAAAGATCGAATGAGCACTTATGAACTTGAAACAATTACTCCAAATTCTTTAATTAATATACGGCTTATAACCAATATTATGAGAGAATTTTTTATGTCTTCCCAGTTGTCGCAATTTATGGATCAAATTAATCTTTTAGCCGAATTAGAACACAAAAGACGACTTTCAGCAATGGGACCCGGAGGGCTTTCAAGAGAACGAGCTGGATTTGAAGTTCGAGATGTTCATTATACTCATTATAGTCGTATTTGTCCGGTTGCTACTCCGGAAGGCGCTAACATCGGATTAGTCAGTCACATGGCGTGTTATGCCGAAATAGATGATTATGGATTTTTAAGAGCTCCTTTTATTAAAATAATTAATAAAGTAGAAAATAAAGCAAAGCTAACTCAGGATAAAATTGTTCGAGAAAATATTTTAGATCCAAAAACAAAAAAAATTATTATAAAAAGAGGAGAAAAAATAACATTAAAAACAGCCAAACAATTGGAGAAAATTAATATTAAAGAAATTTTGTGTAAACCATTCAGAGATAATAAAATAGTTTATTTAGGCGCAGCGGAAGAAGAACAATATATTACCACCACAGCGACAGTTGATATAGAAAATACATCTTTAAAAGAAAAAGTAGAAGCAAGAATTAAGGGGCAGGCAGGAACTACTTTAATAGAAGAAATTAATCTTCAGGATATTTCTTCAAAACAAATTGTCAGTATTTCTACAGCGCTTATTCCTTTTCTTGAACACAATGACGCTGCCCGCGTTTTAATGGGAAGTAATATGCAACGGCAGGCAGTTGCTTGTATCAGAGCAGAATCTCCTCTTGTTGGAACCGGAATGGAAACAAGAGTTGCTGTGGATTCTGGATATTTAATTATAGCGGAAAATGACGGAAAAGTGGTTGGACTAGAAGCTTCAAAAGTTACTGTTTTAGAAAAAAATAATAAATTAGTTATTTATCCTTTACAAAAATTTGTTCGTTCAAATGCCTCTACCTGTTTAAATCAGACGGTGTTAGTTGAAAAAGGACAAGAAATTAAAAAAGGAGATTTTTTGGCTGATGGAACAGATACTGAAAATGGAGAAGTGGCTTTAGGTCAAAATGTTTTAGTTGCTTTTATGTCTTTTGAAGGAGGAAATTTTGAAGATGCTATTTTAATTTCTGAAAGATTGGTTCAAGAAGATCGTTATACTTCAATTCATATTGAAGATTATAGTATTGATGTTAGAGAAACCAAATTAGGTCCGGAAATTATTACTAATGATATTCCAAATATAAGCGAAGAAAAATTAAAAAATTTAGATAGCGAAGGAATTATCAGAATAGGAGCCGAAGTTTTTTCAGGGGATATTTTAGTGGGAAAAATTACACCAAAAGGAGAAACAGAACTTTCCGCTGAAGAAAAATTATTAAGAGCTATTTTTGGAGAAAAAGCAAAAGACGTTCGCGATAGTTCTCTTTATTTAAAACATGGAGAACACGGAAAGGTAATGAATGTGAAAATTTTTTCCAGAGAACAAGGAGACAAACTTCCGGCAGGCGTAATAAAAACAATTCAAATTTCAGTTGCTAATTTACGAAGAATTCAAGTTGGCGATAAAATGGCTGGACGACACGGTAATAAAGGTGTTATTTCCAGGGTTGTTTCAATAGAAGATATGCCTTATTTAAAAGATGGCACGCCAATTGATATTATTTTAAATCCACTTGGAGTAGTTTCCAGAATGAATCTCGGACAAATTTTTGAAACACATCTCGGGTTAGCCGCTAAAACTTTAAATTATAAAGTCGCAAGTCCTGTTTTGGACGGAGTAACAGAAGAAACAATTAAACAAGAATTAAAAAAGGCCGGATTTTCTGAAAACGGAAAAGTTATTTTAAATAATGGAAAGTCAGGCGAAGTTTTTGATAATCATATTATGATTGGATATTCTTATATTATGAAATTAAATCATTTAGTTGAAGATAAAATTCATCAACGTTCAATCGGTCCTTATTCTTTAATTACTCAACAACCTTTGGGAGGAAAAGCTCAATTTGGCGGACAAAGATTTGGAGAAATGGAAGTCTGGGCATTAGAAGCGTATGGCGCAGCGCACACTCTTCAAGAAATTTTAACCATTAAATCCGACGATGTTTTGGGTCGTTCCAAAGCTTATGAGACAATTATTAAAGGAGGAGTTATTGAAAAAGTAAATTTGCCAGAATCATTTAATGTTCTTGTCAGAGAACTAAAGGGGCTTTGTTTGGATGTGGAATTGTTTAAGAAAAAGAATTAATAATAAAAATGCAAATTTAATAGCCCACTAAAGTAGGGTAAATAAAAATTTCTATTTTCCCAGCTTTAGCTGGCTATAAGTTGTGCTTTTTTAATAGCCCACTAATATGAGGTAAATAAATATTTTTTAGAATTATTTTCCCAGCTTTAGCTGGTTATAAGTTGTGCTTTTTAAATAGCCCACTAAAGCCGTACAAGACGATATTTTAGGCAAGATTATTGAGTGCGGAAATTCCAAATCACAAAATTCTGAACTTACTAATTGCACAACCGCTTTTAAAATTATTAAACCAGAATTAGAATTTTATAGAAAAATGAATTTACCTTTACCAAGATTGTGTCCTAATTGTAGACATTATCAAAGAATTAAACAAAGAAATCCTTTGAAGCTTTGGCATCGCAAATGCATGTGCGGAGGTCGAACCTCCGATAGTGAAATTTATAAAAATACAATTGAACATTTTCATGAAAATAATCCTTGTCCAAATGAATTTGAAACAACTTATAGTCCAGACAGACCAGAAATAGTTTACTGTGAAAAGTGTTATTTAGCAGAAGTGATTTGACATTTAAGATAATTTATGTATACTTAAAACATATTAAATAATTAAAAAAATTTTAAGTATGATTAAAACATATATTAAACGTCCGATTTATCTTGACAGAATTAAACCTTTTATTGATAAAGATATTATTAAAGTTATTGTTGGTCAACGCAGAGTCGGTAAAAGTTATTTACTTTTTCAAATAATGGATTTAATTAAACAAAAACATAAAAAAGCGAATATTATTTATGTTAATAAAGAATTAAATGAATTTGATAATATTAAAAATTACCAAGATTTAATAAATTATATTAAAAAGAAAACTATTAAAAATAAAAAAAATTATATTTTTATTGATGAAATTCAAGATATTGAAAAATTTGAAAAAGCATTAAGAGATTTAAAGGCTAAGAACAAATACGATATTTATTGCACTGGCAGCAATGCCAATTTATTGTCTGGCGAATTAGCCACTTTTTTAAGCGGTCGTTATATAGAAATTAAAATTTTTAGTTTATCTTATTCTGAATTTTTAATATTTCATAAATTAAAAGACAGTCAAGATTCTTTTTTAAAATTTATTAAATATGGCGGTTTGCCGTATTTAATAAATTTAACGCTAAACGATGAAATTGTTTATGATTATTTAAAAAGTATTTATAATACCATTCTTTTAAAAGATGTGGTAAAAAGATATAAAATTCGTAATATTTTCTTTTTAGAAAATTTAATTAATTATCTTGCGGATAATGTTGGCAGTTTAGTTTCAGCTAAAAAAATTAGCGATTTTTTAAAATCGCAAAAAATTAATATTTCGCCAAATATTGTTTTAGATTATTTATTATTTTTAGTTAATGCTTTTTTTGTTTTTAAAGTTTCAAGAATAAATATTCAAGGGAAAAAAATTTTTGAAATTAATGATAAATATTATTTTGAAGATTTAGGTTTAAGAAATTCTATTATTGGTTATAAACAAATGGATATTAATAAAATTATAG
The DNA here is from genome assembly GCA_964358215.1 of uncultured Gammaproteobacteria bacterium. Classification (GTDB taxonomy): domain Bacteria; phylum Patescibacteriota; class Patescibacteriia; order UBA2591; family PGYQ01; genus PGYQ01. Next base: position 10,289 of record CAYHOD010000017.1, read on the forward strand.
AAAATTTAGTATTTTTGCATTTACAAACATTAGGTTATAAAATAACTGTTGGACAATTAAAAAATAAAGAAATAGATTTTGTTTGTGAAAAACAAAACAAAAAAATTTATATTCAAGCAGCTTATTTAATTACAAATGAAAATAAAGAAAGAGAATTTGGCAATTTATTGGCTATTCAAGATAATTATCCTAAGATGGTTATTTCGTGCGATGAGATGATAGATCAAAGCGATTATAAAGGAATAAAACATATTAATATAAGAAATTTTTTAAATAAAAATAATTATGAATTCTGAAAACAAAGTTTGTCAAAACTGCAACAAAGAATTTGTTATAGACGCTCAAGATTTTAAATTCTATGAAAAAATCAAAGTCCCCAGCCCAACCTTTTGTCCGGAATGTCGTCATCAAAGACGACTAATTCCAAGAAATGAAAGAATACTTTATAAAAGAAAATGTGATTTATGTCAAAAAGAAATAATTGCAATTTATGATAATCAAGTCCCTTTTCCTGTTTATTGTTATAATTGCTGGTGGTCTGATAAATGGAATTCAATGGATTATGGCAAAGATTACGATTTTTCAAAATCCTTTTTCGAACAAAATAAAGCATTACAAGAAGTTGTACTACGACTTGCTCTTCAGGCAACAAATAGTGTAAATAGTTTCTATGTGAATCATACGGTTGATAGTAAAAACTGCCACCTTATTTTTAACAGTATAAAAAACGAAAATTGTTATTACGGTAATATTTTTTTTGAATCAAAAGATTGTATAGATAGTTGGAGTATTCATAAAAGTGAATTGTGTTATCAAACAATTAATTGTAAAACTTGTTATAAATTATTTTATTCAGAAGAATGCAGAGAATGTATGAGCTCAGTATTTTTATATAATTGTATTAATTGTATTAATTGTTTTTTATGTTTTAATTTAAGAAATAAATCGTATTGTATTGAGAATATACAATATTCTAAAGAGGAGTATAAAAAACGTTTAGAAAATTTTTTTAATGGATCTTTTTTAAAATTAAAAAAATGTCTTTTAAAATATTATCAATTTAAAAACAGTAAAATAATTCATAAATATAGAATTGATCGGAAAAATAGTAATTGCATTGGTAATTATATTTTTAATTCTCATAATTGTAAGTTTTGTTTCAATATTGAAAAACAAGAACAATGTTCTTATGTGTATGATTCATCTAGAAATAAAGATTGCGTTGATCATTCCTTTATTGAAGATGATGAACTTTGTTATGAAGGCATGTCTTTATATAGAGATTATGGTGTTAAATGTTCCTACGTAAGTTGGTACAATAATAATATAACATATTGTTCTCTCGTGTTTAGTTCTAATAATTGTTTTGGATGTATTAGTCTTAATAAAGCTTCTTATTGTATTCTCAACAAACAATATACAAAGGAAGAATATGAAGAATTGGTCCCAAAAATAATTGAGCACATGGATTCAATGCCATACATTTCTAAAATTCAAAACTCAAAAGTCAAAAGTCAAAATGGAAATGTAAAAGCAAAAGAAATTGTTTATCGCTATGGAGAATTTTTTCCTCCAGAATTAAGCCCGTTCTGTTACAACGAAACAATCGCTCAGGAATATTTTCCTTTAACAAAAGAACAAGCAATTGAAAAAGGTTATAAATGGAAAGAACCAGAAGTAAGAAATTTTCAAATAGACATTAGAACACAAGATTTGCCAGATAATATTAAAGATGTTAACAGTGATATTGTGGGAAAAATAATTGAATGCGCAAATGCTAAATCACAAAATGTTGAATTAACCAATTGCACAACCGCTTTTAAAATTATTGATTCGGAATTAGAATTTTATAGAAAAATGAATTT